>DAHUZE010000044.1 GCA_027306755.1 Acidimicrobiaceae bacterium
CGGGCCGCTGCGGCGCGGGCGGCAATCGGGGTGCGATCCCTTCCGGATGGAGCACCGGTGGAAGTCCAGCTCATCGCCGCGATCACACCGGGCCGCAGTCCAGAGAAGGGCGCGGAGTGAAGATCCTCGTTGGCGTGAAGATGGTGCCGGTCGCGTCCTCTGTCCAGTTCGTCCCCGGGATCAACCGGATCGACCGCGATGCAGGGGAGCAGGCGATCAACCCTCCTGATCGCCACGCACTGGCAGCGGTGCTCCAACTGGCACGGGCCATAGGGGCCGAGGTGGTCGTGACCACGATGGGACCACCGGCGGCACGAGTCGTGCTCGACGACGCGCTTGCCGCGGGAGCAACACGCGCCGTGCACCTCATGGACATGCGGTTCGCCGGCGCCGACACCCTTGCCACCGCCCGTGTCCTCGCCCAGCTGTGCAGGCGCGAGGCACCGGACCTGGTCGTATTCGGGCACGTCGCTACGGACGGGGGCACGGCGCAGGTGGCACCGCAGGTGGCAGAGCTGACCGGGCTGCCCGTCGTCACCGAGGGCGCCAGCCTTTCGATCGACGGCGCCCAAGTTGTGTTGCAGCGCCATGCCAACGGGTACCTCGAACACTGCACCCTTTCCCTGCCAGCGGTGGTCTCCCTGGACCACCCCGGCTCGAGCCCCGCCGCGCCGGATTGGACCGGGGTGTCCGGCGAGGGCGGCGGCCAACCGGTCGGAGCGATGGAACGTCCGGTCGAGACGCTGGACGCTGACGGGCTCGGCGGCGACGACGCCGGCTACGGGATCCGCGGCTCGGCCACCTACGTGCAGCGCATCGACCCCATCGAACCGCGTCACCCACACGCGCCCGTGCTCGACCCCGAAGCGGCGGCCGCTCGACTCTGGATGTCCATCGGCGCCACCAAGCCCCCATCCGACCTCCCCAACCTTCCAGACAGTGCGGAAGATGAGGCCGGTCCGACCGCCAGAGCAGCCCTCGACAACCCAACGGGTGACGGCTCACGATCGCCCCGACCACAGCTCTGGGCCATCGTGGATGGTTGCGACAGCGGCCCTGACGAGCGTGCCGGGCGCGCGACGATCGCCGCCGCGGCTGCCGCACGGGCGTCATTCGACGCTGATGTGGTGGCAGTGGTGCTGGGGGGCAACGTGGACGACTCGCTGGCCGCGACACTGGGTTCCTACGGAGCGGACCGGGTCCTCGTTCTCTATTCCCAAGCCCCGGACGGGCTGGCCACCCCGGAAGCTGTGGCTGACGCGCTCGCTCCCCTTGTCTCCGCCCGAGCTCCCCTGGCCGTGATCGGTCCGTGGAGTGTTGCCGGGCGTCACTACGTCCCTCGCATCGCGGCTCGGCTGCAGATCGGATGCACGGGGGACGTGATCGGGCTTGACGCCGTCCCCCGCAATGATGGGCCAGCCCAGGTCGACCTGGTCTGGCTGAAGCCGGCGTGGAGCGGTACGGTGATTGCCCGCGTCGTGGCCCGGACGGCATGCGCGATGGGAACGCTCCGACCACGTGCTGTCAGCCCCCTGCGTGACCGCGGCACCCGGGTCGCGGTCGACGAGCACCACGCCGATCTTCCGGCTGAACCGACGCGGCGTCCCCAGACGGAGCACTCGGATCGCTCTTCGCTCGAGCTGGCCGATGCATCAGTCGTGTGGTGCGTGGGATCCGCCGCCGGGCCTTATGTTCGCGCCCTCCGTTCCCTGTGCGGACGATTGGGGTGGGCGATTGGCGGGACTCGCCGGGCGGTGGAGCATGGCCTGGTGGAGGCAGCGTCCGCGGTCGATCTGGGGCGGTGGGCGCTGTCGCCCTCAGTGGCTGTCATCGTCTGCCCCGATGATCCAGAGGATCTGGCTGCCCTGCGGGGCGCCGGGACTCTGTTCACCGTCGACCCGGATCCGGGGGCAGCCTCGCATGCCCTGGCCGACGTCCCACTCGCATGCTCACCGGCCGCCCTGCTGGACGCCGTGGCGGCCCGATGGCCGCAGGTCAGCTGCGAGCGCGCAGATTGATCCACACGGAACGCCGGTCCGTGTAGTTGTCGAGGGCGGCCTCCCCGAGGTCCCGCCCTACGCCGGAGTCCCCCCCGAGGCCGCCCCACGGCATGCGGGTGTCGGTCTGACCGTAGGTGTTGACCCAGACCATGCCGGCCCTCAGCCGCCCCGCCACACGGTGAGCCCGGCGCACGTCGTCGGTCCACAGCCCAGCGGCGAGCGAGTACGGGGAGTCGTTGGCGATCGCCACGGCCTCCTCGTCGCTCGAGAACCGAAGCATCGACAGCACCGGACCGAAGATCTCCTCCCTGGCGATCGCCATCTGGTTGTCCACATCCGTGAAGATCGTCGGCGGCACGAAGTAACCCGGGCGGCGCAGGCGGGCGCCGCCGGTCCGCAGATGTGCCCCCTCCTTCACCCCCCGTTCGACATAGCCCAGCACCCGGTCGAGCTGGCGCTCCGAGATCAGCGGGCCGACGTAGGTGTCCTCGTCGGCCGGGTCGCCCACCTTGAGCGACGCCGCCCGCTCCGCCCGGCGGTCTGCCACCTCGTCGTAGACGTCGTCGTGCACGAGCAGCCGGGTGCCTGCCGAGCAGACCTGGCCGGCGTTGAAGAACACCCCGGCCGTTGCCGCCTTCACCGCGGCGTCGAGGTCTGCGTCGGCAAACACCAGATGGGGCGACTTCCCCCCGAGCTCGAGCGTGACCTTGGGCACGTTGGGAGCCGCCTTCTCCATGATCAGCTTGCCGACGCCGGGCGAGCCCGTGAAGGTGATCTTGTCGATCCCAGGATGGGTGACGAGAGGCATTCCCGCGCCCGGCCCGGGGCCCGGAAGGATGTTGAGGACGCCGCGGGGAATTCCAGCTTCCAGAGCCAGCTCGCCCAGGAGCAGGGATGAGAGCGGCGTCTCGGCCGCCGGCTTCATCACCATCGTGCAGCCGCAGGCGAGCGCGGGCGCGATCTTCCACATGGCGTTCATGAGCGGGAAGTTCCACGGGACGATCCCCGCCACCACGCCCACCGGCGTACGCGTGATGTACGTCAGCGCGTCAGGCCGCACGGGGACCACATCCCCGGTGATCTTGTCGGTCCAGCCGGCGTAGTACTCGATGCAGTCCAGCACTGCGGGGAAGTCCTGGCGGCGCACGGCGGACACCGGCTTGCCCCCGTCGAGGGACTCGAGCGCCACGATCTCGTCCTCGTGGTCTTCGATGAGCCCGGCAAAGCGTCGGAGCACCCGACCGCGGGCCGCCGCCCGCATCGTCGCCCAGGGGCCGTCGTCGAATGCCCTGCGTGCCGCCTGAACAGCGAGGTCCACGTCCTCGATGCCCGGTTCGGGCACGGTGGCGATGACCGTCTCGGTTGCCGGGTCCATGGTGTCGAACGTGGCCCCCGACACTGCGTCCCGCCACTCGCCGTCGATGAGGAGCTTGCGCGGGGGTAGGCGGATGGCTGCCCTCCCGGGAGCAGGCGCGGTGGTGGCCATCAGATCGCTCCTTCCTCGGCCAGCGCAGCGATCTCCTCGGGGGAGAACCCGAGCTCGTCGCGGAGGATCGGTCCCGTGTGCTCCCCCAGGAGCGGAGCCCGGCGGTAGTCCACCGGCGAGTCGGAGAGCTGCAGGGGCGATCCCACCGTCGCGTACCTGCCTCGCTCTGGGTGGTCCACTTCAACCGTGATGCCGCGGGCCCGCAGCGACTCGTCCTCCAAGAGCTCTTTCGTGTCGAAGACCGGGCCGCAGGGGACGTCAACCGCGTTGAGCCGGCGGTAGACCTCGAACTTTGTCAGCGTCAGGGTGAACGCTTCCACAAGTGAGAACACCTCGGGCAGGCGCTGGAGGCGGGCCTCGGGGGTCTTGAAGTCCGGGTCTGTGACGAGCTCCTCACGACCCATCTCCTTGCAGAGGGATGCCCAGACCTTGGGTTGGATGATGAGGTACACGTAGTCATTTGGGCCGCCGGGGTGGCAGCGCAGGGCCGCGCCGGGGTGGCCACCCCCCGAGGCGTTCCCCGCCCGAGGGACGGCCGGCGTGCCGGTGGTTGTAACCGGGTACTCGGCCAGGGGGCCTCCGGCCAGGCGCTGCTGGTCCCGGATCTTCACGCGGCACAGGTTGAGGACTGAGTCCTGCATGGCGCACACGACCTGCTGGCCGCGGCCGCTGACGGTGTCTCGCTGGTACAGCGCGGCGAGGATGGCGGCCGCCAGGTGCACCCCGGTCCCCGAGTCCCCGATCTGTGCGCCCGTCACCATCGGCGGCCCCTCGCCGTCTCCCGTCGTGGACATTGCACCGCCCATGGCCTGGGCGATCGGCTCGTAGGCCTTGGCGTCTTGGAACTCGCCCTCCCCGAAGCCCTTCACCGATGCGTACACGAGCCGCGGAAAGCGGGCATGCAGAGCCTCGAACCCGAGACCGTTGCGGTCGAGCACCCCGGGGCCGAAGTTCTCGACCAGCACGTCGGCTCCGGCCAGCAGTCGCTCGAGAACCTTCTTCCCTCCGTCGAGCTTGAAATTGACCGTCAGGGACCGCTTGTTCCCGTTGAGCATGGTGAAGTACAGGCTGTCCACCCCTGGGCGGTCCCGGAGCTGGCCCCGCGTGACGTCGCCGAGCCCCGGGGTCTCCACCTTGATCACGTCAGCGCCCAACCAGGCCAGCAATTGGGTGCACGACGGGCCGGACTGCACGTGGGTCATGTCCACGACTCGGATCCCCGAGAGCGCGTGACGCTCCGCGGGAGCGGCCACCGGCAGTTCTGTCTGCTGGTTCGTCACCGGTCCCCGCTCACTTGTACATCGTCTGGTTCTGGGTCCCCGGAGCGTAGGCGTCGGGATCAAGCCAGACGTTGAGGATCGCAGAGGTCCCCGCTGCCCGCGCGCGCTCGAGCGCCGGGGCGATCTGCTCCGGTTCCCGGACGGCCTCGCCGTAGACGCCGAGCATGTCAGCGAACTTCTCGAAGTCCACGTCGCCAAGGTAATTGGCCACCGAGCCCCGTTCCGGGCCGTACTTCTGGACCTGACCGCACCGGATCTGGTTCATGTGCGAGTTGTTCCCGATGACGGCGATGTAGGGCAGACCGAACCGAATGGCCGTCTGGATATCGAAGGCAGTCATGGCGAACGAGCCGTCCCCGAAGAGGCAGACGACCTCTTTGTCCGGGTGCACCAGCTTGGCGGCCATCGAGAACCCGGTCCCCACCCCGAGGGTCCCGAGGGGTCCCGGGTCCATCCACGACAGCGGGGCCTTGGGCTTGATGACCGAGCCGGCGAAGGTGACCACGTCCCCGCCGTCGCCCACGAAGATCGAGTCCTCCGTGAGGAATCGGTCGAGCTCGTAGGCCAATCGGGAAGGGTGGATCGGTGAGGACCCGCTGGTGAGACTCGGACGGCGCTTCGCTTCGGCCTCCAGCTCCACATCGCGCAGGTGCGCAGCCCATGCCCCCCGGGCCGCCAAAGACTTGTCCGTGGGCGTACCCACCGCCTCGAGGACGGCCGAGAGCACGGCGTCCACGTCTCCGCAGATGCCGATCTCCACTGTCCGATTCCGGCCGATCGTCTGGTAGCCCATGTCGATCTGTGCCACCGTGGCGGCCTTCAGCGACGCCCCGTAGCGGAGCCTGAAGTCGAAAGGGGTGCCCACCACGATGCAGAGGTCGGCGTCACCGAACGCCTCCCGTCTCGTCAGCTGGAAGTGGAGCGGGTGCTCTGGCGGCAGCGTGCCGCGCGCCGCGCCGTTCAGGTACGTGGGGACCGACAGCGCCTCGGTGAAACGCCGAGCGGTCTCGGTGGCCCGGCAGGTGGCCACCTGCTGGCCGAACAGGACGCAGGGTCGCTCCGCGGTCCGCAGCGCCTGGGCCAGCCGCTCGACGTCGGCGAGGTTGCCGGCGCTGGCGGTGGAGGCCCGGGACCGCTCCCGGGCAGGCACGCGGGCACTGGCCTCGTCCACCTTCCGGTCCAGGATGTCCCGGGGGATCTCCAGGTAGCTGGGGCCGTAGGCGCCGGCGAAGGACTCCCTGGCGGCCATGGCCACGAAGTCGGCAACCCGCTCGGTGGCCGGTACGCTCGAGGCGAACTTGGTGATGGGCCGGAGCATCTCCACATGGGGGATGTCCTGCAGGCCGCCCATCCGATGCTGGGAGAGCGCTGCCTGACCGCCGATCAGCAGCATCGGGCTCTCCGCACGGAAGGCGTTCGCCACCCCGGTCACGGCATTCGTCGTCCCAGGGCCCGCCGTGACGACGGCGCAGCCCAAACCGCCCGTCATCCGGGCGTAGCCGTCCGCGGCGTGGGCCGCCACCTGCTCGTGGCGGACGTCGATGATCGCCACACCCTCGTCGATGCACCCGTCGTAGATGTCCGAGATATGCCCACCGCACAGGGTGAAGATGGTCTCCACGCCTTCGCTCCGGAGCGCACGGGCCACGAGGTGGCCTCCTGAGAGACGCTCGGCTGGTCTGGAGTGGTCCTCGTCAGCGGCGCTCACGGCGCGCTCCCTTCGTCCTCGTCGGTTTCCGTCTCAGCGAGCAGCGAGCTCCCGGCCAGTGAGGTCGAACCGCCGAGGAACACCTCCCCGAGGTCGGGACGCGAGAGGATGTCCGCTGCAGATTCCGACACGTGCACCTCTCCCGAGACGAGAATGTAGCCCCAGTCTGCGATGCGTAATGCCTCGGACGCCTTCTGCTCGACCAAGAGGATCCCAACGCCTGAACGAGCAAGGCCAGCGATGTGTGTCTCGAACAGCTCCACGGTCAGTGACACGGAGAGCCCAGCGGTCGGTTCATCCAGTACGAGCACTTTGGGCCGGAGCATCAGCACCCGGCCCACGGCAACCATCTTGCGCTCCCCGCCGGACAGCCGCCCGACGGGACGGTGACGAAGCATCGCGAGCTTGGGGAAGACGGAGAAGACGTCGTCGATGCGGCCGGGCACCTGCTTTCTGGGTAGGAGGTAGCCACCGATCTCCAGATTCTCGGCCACGGTCATGGTATCGAAGACGTCTTGGTGCTGGGGGACGTAGCCCAACCCGTAGCGGGCGATGTTCTCGGGAGAGTGATTGCCGATGGCCCGGCCGTCTAGCGAGACAGATCCCGAGCTGCAGCTGAGGTGACCCACGATTGCCTTCACAAGCGTGCTCTTGCCGGCTCCGTTGGGCCCGGCCACGACGGCCACCTTCCCGACGCCCACCCTCACGCTCACGTCCCGGATCACCGGAGGTCCGCCGTAGCCTGCCACCAGGTGTTCACAGGTGAGGCTGGTGCTCGTGTCCTGCTGTGACGTGATCGTCACCGCTTCCCTCCGAGATAGGCCTCGATCACCTCGCGCTGCGCTCGAAGGTCGCGCATGTCTCCTTGGGCGATGAGGGTGCCATTGGCCATCACCACGACTCGGTCGCAAAGCCGCTCGATGGAACCGAGCTCGTGCTCCACGATCAGAAGCGTCAAGCCGGTCCTGTGGAGCCCCTGGAGGATCTCCTCGATGCGGCGGGCCATCGTGCGGTTGACACCCGCCATGGGCTCGTCAAGGAGCAGAACCTTGGGGTTCGCCATGAGTGCCCTCCCGATCTCGACCAGCTTGCGCTGGCCGCCGGAAAGCTCACTGGCGTACGTCTGCTCCTTGTCCGCCAGGCTCAGCTGGTCTAGAATTGCTCGGGCCCGGGCGACTTGCGCATCTTCGGCCTGGCGCCACCACCGCCGTCCTGCCAACGCACCGAGCAGCGTCGAGCCTTTCAGCTCCGCAACCCCCACCAGAAGGTTCTCCATCACCGTGAGGCGGCCAAACTCGCCCCCGAGCTGGAAGGTGCGGACCAGCCCCTGCCGTGCCACCCTGTGCGGCGGGCCACCGGACACGTCGTGGCCATCGAGAAGCACGTGCCCGGACGACGGCTTGACCTCGCCGCCGATGGTTCGCATCGCCGTCGTCTTGCCTGCACCGTTCGGGCCGATGAGCCCGACCACGGTGCCAGCCAGAACCTCGAACGACAGGCGGTCGACGGCGCGAACACCTCCGAAATCCACGGTGACTTCCCGCAGCTCGACGACGCGGACGGCTGTGCCCCTCACCGTCTCCACCCCGTCACGGATGCTCTGCGCGGTCAACGGCATCTCGGCAGTCATGGTCGAAGCCCTCTCAGACACTGACACCCTCCACGGGACCGATGATCGACGCGGGATCCAGCAGGCCCGGCGCCGGTTGCCGACCAAACACGCGCCGCCGCTCCGGAAGCACGCCTTGTGGCCGGAACCACAAGAATATGAGGATCAGCGCGCCGAGGCTGATCCATTGCGACGCCCCGACCAGGTTGGGATTGGCAATATTGGGAAACAGTACGGTCCCCTCCAGAAAGACGCCTTGCACCAGGAACGCACCGAGGGCAACGCCACCGAGATTGCCCCTCCCGCCGACGATCACGGCGGCAAAGAGGCCGAACGTCTCTGGGTACGTCCAACTGCTCGGGGCCCACGCCCCGATGAACTGGACCTGGATCGCGCCGGCCAAGGCCGCGATGGCACCCCCCACGCCCATCACGAGGAGGCGGAGGGCCACGACGTTGTGCCCCACCGCGGATGCGGCCGCTTCGTTCTCGCGCATGGCCCGAAGCAAGCGTCCGAGCGGGGCGCGTTGGATCCGCCGCAGTATCTCGAACACCACGAGCGCTGCCACCACAGACAGTCCCAGGTAGAAGAGCCGGTAGCCGATGATCCCGAGGTGCAGCACCCCCTGGAAGGGTGCCGGGATCTGCGACAGGCCGGTAGCACCGTTGAGAAGCGACACCTTGGCCGACACCAGGTACGTGCCCAGGATCGAGATGACGAGCAACACCATCGCCTGGTAGTCACCGCGGAGGCGCCTGAGGCTGACGGCTCCGATCCCTATGCCGAGGACGCCTCCCACAACTGCAGACGCCAGCCAAGGCAAGGGCCAGGGGAGGTTGGTACCCCAGAAGTACTCCTGCAGTCCGCCCGGCGACGGGTGCCCCAGCGTGAGGATAGACGTCGTGTACGCCCCCGCGGCCACAAAGAGGATGTAAGCGAAGTTGAGAACCCCGGCCTCCCCGAACTGGAGGTTGAGCCCCCAGCATGCGACAACCGCGACCACGATATAGAGCGCCAGGATGGTGACGTAGTAGTCCATCAGGCGATCCCCTTCACCTTGGCGGTCCCCGCGAATAGCCCGGTCGGTCGCACCATCAGCACCAGGATCAGGACGGCGAACGCGGCGATGGGTGCGTACGCCCCTGAGAGGACGATGGCACTCTCCTCCAGAAGTACTCCGATCACCAGCGCGCCAACCATCGCGCCATATACCTGGCCGACCCCGCCCAGCACGGCGGCGGCGATGATCTCGATGAGGAACGTGTCCCCCATCGTGTAGGAGACGCTGGACACGCTGATGCCGAGCATCACCCCGGCCATCCCGGCCATAAGGCCGGAGGCGGCCCAGGCGAAGTCCGTCACGCGCTGCGCCCGAATACCCGAGCTCTTGGCAAGCGCCGGATTGGCCGCCACAGCCCGCATGGCTTTGCCGATGCGGGTGTAGCGCAAGAGAGCGTGGGTGCACAGCGCGATGACCACGCCCACCCCGATGACGATCAGCTGCTCCTGGCTGAAGATCATGGACCCGATGTGTACGGCCTTGCCTCCCTGGAGCGGATAGCTCACGCTGCTAGGCCCCCAGATGATCTCGACTACGTACTCGATCACCAGCGCCAAGGCGATGGTGACCACGATCATCCCGAAGAAGCTCGTGCCCCGTCGCTGGAACGGCGCCAGGAGGAGGCGATTGAGCAGTCCCGAGGAGAGCGCACCGAACACGCCGGCGATCACCATCGCCGGCCAGAGCGGCACCCCATGCTGGGTACACAGGTAGGCGATGAACGCTGCGAAGGTCATCTGCGCCCCGAACGCGATGTTCAAGACGTTGGTGGTGCTGAACTGCAGGGTGAAGCCGACCGCCGCCGGAAGGAGGATCGAAGCGGTCACGATACCGAACCCGAGCGAGCTGATCACCTGGCTCATCCGCTACCCCTCAATGCGGCGAGGACACGGACGGCTGCTCGCGGCGCGGGCCCCCGGTCCTGCAGGTGCACAGGATCCAGGGGCCCGCAACCGATGACGCCGGAAGCTCACAAAGCTGCCTTATCGATCAGCTTCTGCGACACGATGCCCAGGCGTTTGGGCTTACTGCCCTCGGTGAGAGCCACGAACTGCCCTGCCACATTGTGATATTTGTTGACGTTCATCCGGCCGTCCGCACCCACGTACTCCACGGATTTGCCCGCCCTGATGGCCTTTTCACCTGCGGCGAATGTGCCCACGACCGTCTTGCCGGCACCAGGCTGGGTGAGTCCCAGGATCTCCTTGTCGAAGGCGGACGGCTTTACGGACTTGGCTTTGACCATGGCGAGAGCTACCAGGTTGGCGGCATCGTAATAGCTCAGGGTGAACGGGTCCTGAAAGTACTGGCTGATGTCCGGGACCTTCTGAGGGTCCGTCGTGATCGCGCTGTGGAAAGCCTTCCAGGCCTTCGATGAGGTGGACGGCGCGCCTGTCTCGAACGCTACGCTTTTCGACAGCGCTGTCGTCCCGATGGCGCCGCCAACCGCTGACAACCACCCCGGCTCCTCCGCTACCTCGCTTACGTAGGCTGGAGGCAGTGTGTTCACGAGCTGCTTCAGCTCCCCGAGGAACGTTGCTGCGGTGCTCGCTGGCGCTGTGAAGAAGATGACCTGGGGATGGGCGTTCGCCACTTGTTCCGCTTCCGTGCTGTACGACGGCTGGCCGGCCGTAATCGAGACGTTGGCCACCACCTTGCCCCCAAGCTTCTTGAAACCGGACGTGGAGGATGTGGCGCCCCCGACCACCTGGGCTGTGGTGGCGAACACGGAGGCCGCCTTCGTGTAGTGCTTTTCCCGGGCGTAAGCCGCCATCGCCCAGCCCTCTGCTGCGTCTGGGGGGGTGAACCGCCACATGTAGGCGTTGGATGTGTGATCGTACTTTGCGTCGCCTGCCATGAGGAACGTGGGCAGGTGGGCGGCGAAGAGGGTGGGCGTCGTGGCCAGCGCCGTTGTCGAACTCGGCCCGAACACCGCGACAACGTTACGGTCGTGGGCGACGAGCGCGTTGGCGGCCGGAACCGCGTCTGCCGGGTCCCCGCGGTTGTCCACGCTCGTGCACGCCAGTTTGTGGCCGAGGACCCCGCCCGCCTTGTTGATGGCATAGGCGGCCGGATAGCAGCCGGACAGCGCCAGCGGGCCGAAGGAGGCATTTGTGCCGCTGAACGGCACGAAGTTGGCGATGTCGAGCGTCCCACCACCAGCGCTGCGGCCGGCCGCACCGGCGGTAGCTCCGGTGGCCACTACGCCCCCAGCCACCACGCTGACGCTGGCGATGGCGCTCACAACCCGACGGGTCCGGCTGCGGATGAGGCCGCCCCCGGGTCCCGATGCTGCTCGCATCGTCATGTCGAATCCCCCACTTCCATTGCCGGCCCGTACCGTGACAGAGCCGGTTCGGCGATGCCGACAGTGTGTGTCGCACCCCTCGGCACGGTCCATGTACAACCGGCACAGACGTTGCCCATGGGACTGGGCGCATTGCACAGATCGCCGGCTCCGCGGTGCACCGCCCGGCGGAGGCCCGGAGCGTCAATTCCCCGCCGACGCCCCCCGGGCCACGGCTTCCACCGCCGACGCCACCTCGGCGTGGACGCCGGGATGGAAGAGCGAGGGCACGATCACCCCGATGGCCCGCTCCACGTCGCTGACCGACCCCGCGATTGCGTGAGCGGCGGCCTCCTGCATGGCTGCGGTGATGCGGGGAGCCCGGGCCTCGAGCGCCCCGCGGAAGATTCCGGGGAAGCAGAGAGCGTTGTTCACCTGGTTCGGCAGGTCCGAGCGGCCGGTGGCCAGCAGCCCGCCCGGGGGGATCTCGTCCAGGTACACCTCGGGCTCCGGGTTGGCGAGGGCGAACACGATGGGACTGGGGGCCATCTTGGTCAGGACCTCGGGCTCCCACGCCCCCCGGCGGCTGACGCCCACCACCACGTCTGCGTCCTCGAGCGCTTCGCCGATGCTGGTGACGTGCCGCGCCTTGGACCGGGCCACGATGTCGCGCTGGTGCGGCGGGAGCTCCGGGTCGGCGGCGTCGAGGGGCCCCTGCCGGTCGATGGCCACGAGGTCCTGCACCCCGGCGTCGAGCAGGATGTTGCAGATGGCGGTCCCTGCCGCGCCGATGCCGATGACCACTGCCCGCAGATCCTCCAGGCGGCGCCCGGTGATCCGGCAGGCGTTGAGGAGGCCGGCAAGCACGACGACCGCCGTCCCGTGCTGGTCGTCATGGAACACAGGGATCTCGAGGGCGTCCTGGAGCCGGGCCTCCACCTCGAAGCAGCGGGGGGCGGCGATGTCCTCCAGGTTGACACCGCCGAAACCCGGCGCGATGGCGCGCACCGTTGCCACGATCTCGTCCGGGTCGGTGGTCGCCAGGCAGATCGGGAAGGCGTTCACGTCCGCGAACGTCTTGAAAAGCGCGGCCTTGCCCTCCATCACCGGGAGCGCGGCCAGCGGTCCGACCGGTCCCAGCCCGAGCACGGCGCTCCCGTCGGTCACGACGGCCACCGCGTTCCCCTTGCCGGTGAGGTTCCAGGCCCGGCGCGGCTCCTCGGCGATGGCGCGGGAGATCCTCGCGACCCCGGGCGTGTAGACGAGGGAGAGGTCGTCCCGGGTGCGGACCGAGGTCCTCGGCACGACTTCGATGACCCCACCGAGGTGCGAGAGGAACGTCCGGTCCGAGACGTTGCGGACCACATATCCGTCGGCGGTCAGTCCGCTGGTGACGACGGAGACGTGCCGGGCGTCCACCGCGTGGAAGGTCACGTCCACCCGCACGCCGTTGGCGGTCGCCTCAACCAGGTCGATGGCCACCACCTCGCCCCCCCGCTCGCTCACTGAGCGGGCGAGGTCCGACAGAAGACGCGCGGAGACGGGCGCCTCCAGGCGGACCGTGGTCGAGTAGCTCGGGCTTGCATCGTCCAGCCGTGTTCGGACCATCGGCCAACCGTACCGTGGTAGTCGCATACGCCTCGGAGCGCAGGGCGCCGCCCGCAGGGACGCCGCTATCGGCAGGAGCGGCCCTGCTCGGGCCCCGGCGGCGCCAGGCCGGCCCTCCCGGCTGCGAGCCGCTCCCAGAGCTGCTCGTCCGCCTCCTCCAGGGAAACCAGCACGGCGTCCGCGATGGCAAAGGAGGAGTCGCCGCGTTCGGCAGCCTCCGGCACGGCGACGCAGGTCATGCGGGCCGCCTTGGCCGCCAGCACGCCAGCCGGCGCGTCCTCCCACACCAGGCACCGGTCCGGGGCGACGCCCAGGCGCTCCGCGGCGGACAGGAAGACGGCTGGATGCGGCTTGCCGTACCGCTCGTCCTCGGCCGAGTGGGCGAAGGCGAACTCGCCGTCGAGCCCGAACCGCCGGAGGACGAAGTCGATGAGCCGGTGCTCGGAGGAGGACGCCACCGCCAGTGCCAGGCCGTGGTCCCGGCACAGGTCGATCGCCCGGTCAACGCCTGGCTGGAGCTTCCCTTCGGCGCCCACCAGCTCGATCACCCGGTCCACGATGGCAACGGCGACCGCGTCCGGCGAGGGCGTGGGCCACGGGAACCGCTCGTACCAGTACCGGGCCACCTCCCGGACGAACATCCCCTTGGTCCGGCGGCAGTCGCCGGGCGCGACGGGCACGCCCAGCGATCCGAGGATCTCCACCTCCGCCTTGTGCCACAGCGGCTCGGAGTCCACCAGGAGGCCGTCCATGTCGAAGATGGCGGCTCCAAACGCCGCCTGCGCCCCTCCAGCTTCGGCGCCGCCGGCGGCCGGCCCGTCCCAGGCGTCGGGGGTATTTTCCACGTCCTTCGGGGTGGCAGTCAGGATGCCAGCTGCGACTCGACGGCTTCCACCAGGGCGGGATCGTCCGGCTCCACCTGCGGGCGGAAGCGGGCCACCACGCGGCCCTCGGGCGACACCAGGAACTTCTCGAAGTTCCAGGCGACGTCGCCCGCAACCCCGTCCCCGTCGGGAATCCGGGTCAGCTCCTGGTACAGCGGATGGCGATCCCGCCCGTTCACGTCGATCTTCTCGAACAGGGGGAAGGTGACCGCGTAGGTAGCCGAGCAGAACGCCGCGATCTCGGCCGGGCTGCCTGGCTCCTGGCCCATGAACTGGTTGCAGGGGAACCCCAGGACCGCGAAGGCCCGCTCCCCGTAGCGCTCGTGCAGTGCCTCGAGCCCTGCGTACTGGGGCGTGAGCCCGCAACGGGAGGCCACGTTCACGAGGAGCAGCGCCCGTCCCCTGTACGGGGCGAGCGACGACTCCTCGCCCGCCAAGGTGCGGATCGGGATGTCGTACAGGCCCACGAGCCGGAGATTACCGGGGCTGCCGGCGGGCGCACCGGTCCCTGTACCGTGGGACCGCCGGACGCAGGGCCGACCGGTCGTCGACCAGGAGGTGGCACATGCGGGCCGTCGTGCTCGACCAGGGCAGGCTCTCGGTGGAGGAGCGCCCGGACCCCGTTCCCGGGGACACCGAGGTGCTGGTTGCCGTGCGGGCAGCCGGGCTCAACGGCGCCGATCTGATCCAACGCGCCGGCCGCTACCCGCCTCCCCCGGGCGCACCGGCCGACATCCCGGGGCTCGAGATCGCCGGCGAGGTGGTCGGGACCGGCCGCCTCGTGCGCCAGGCGCAAGAGGGTGACCGGGTGATGGCCCTCGTGGGCGGGGGCGGCCAGGCCACGATGGCCGTCGTAGACGAGAGCCACCTACTTCCCGTGCCCGACGGGATGTCGTGGACCGAGGCCGGCGGGTTCCCCGAGGTCTTCTCCACCGCCTACGACGCGCTTTTCACCCGCAGCGGTCTCACCATGGGCGACCGGCTGCTCGTCACCGGCGCCGCCGGCGGCGTGGGCGTGGCAGCCGTGCAGCTCGGAACGGCTGCGGGGGCCACGGTCGTGGCATCGGTTCGCGATCCCTCCAAGCGGGGCGAGGTCGCCGCGCTGGGCGCCGACCGGGTCATCGATCCAGAGGACCTTGCGGACCACAGCCCCTACGACGTGGTCCTCGAGTTGGTGGGGGCGGCCAGCCTGCCCCAGGTCCTGCCGGCGCTGGCGACCAACGGCCGGGTGGCCGTGATCGGGGTGGGGAGCGGGGCCCGGATGGAGCTCAACCTGTCCGAGCTGATGCGGCGGCGGGCCTCCATCGGGGGTTCGACCCTGAGGGCCCGCTCCCGCTCCGAGAAGGCCGCCGTGGCCGGAGCCGTCCGGGCGCACGTGGTGCCGCTGCTGGTCGCCGGGAAGATTCGCGTGCCGGTGTGCTCGCGGTTTCCCGTGGACCAGGTGGAGGCGGCATACGACCGCTTCGGCAGCGGGGGGAAGCTGGGCAAGATCGTGCTCGAGATGTGACGGAGCCCCAGGCAGGACCCCGCACCGGAGCGGACCGACCCGTTGCCTTGCGCCAACGGGCGCGAGCGCGGGTTTCGAGCCTCGGGCCCATGGACCGGGCGATCCGCCGCCTCCGGCGCACCACACAGGTTGCAGATCTGCAGCGGGAGAACGCCCGCCTGCGAGCCTCGCTCGGCGCCGAGCCCGAGCCCGACCCGGGCTCGGTCGAGCTGACGGTCCCGGCGCCCGTGGCCGCGTTCCTGACGGACCCGCCCCCGGGGCATTTCTACTCCCCCGTGCCGGACATGAGGGACATCGAGATCCAGTCCGACCGGCTCTTCGGTCCGCGCCACGAGCTGGCGGGCATCGATCTGCGCGCCGGGGAGCAGCTCGCCCGCTTCGCGGCCCTGGCCGCCCTGGCGCGCGGGGCGCCGCTCGAGCAGACGCCGGGGCGCCGGACCCGGTACGGCCTCGACAATCCGAACTACGGCATCGGAGACGCGTCCGTGCTGGCGGCCATGCTGCGCCACCTCGGGCCGCGGCGGTACCTGGAGATCGGCAGCGGCTACACCACCGCCCTGGCCATGGATGTGAACGAGCAATTCCTCACAGGAGCGATGGAAGTCACCGCAGTCGAGCCCTATCCCGAGCTCCTCCACCGCCTGCTCCGTCCCGGGGATCCGGTCGAGGTCATCGCCGCGCCGGTCCAGTCGGTGCCGCTCGGGCGGTTTCGTGAGCTCGCCGATGGCGACGTGCTCTTCGTGGACTCCTCGCACGTCCTCAAGACGGGAAGCGACGTCCAATTCCTCTACGGGGAGGTGCTTCCCGTGCTGGCTCGTGGCGTGCACGTCCACGTGCACGACATCTTCTGGCCCTTCGAGTACCTGCGACACTGGGTCGAGGCGGGAAGAGCGTGGAACGAGGCGTACATGCTCCACGCCTTCTTGCTCTTCAACGACGCCTTCGAGATCGTCCTGTGGAACCACTACCTCGCGCTGCGGCATCGAGCGGTC
>DAHUZE010000050.1 GCA_027306755.1 Acidimicrobiaceae bacterium
CACCCTCGCTGAGCAGTCCCAGCAGGATGTGCTCGGTGCCGATGAAGTGATGATCCAGGAGCCGCGCCTCGTCCTGTGCCAACACGAGCACGCGCCTTGCGCGGTCAGTGAACCGCTCGAACACGCTTCCCAGGTTGCCACCGGCGGTCCCGACACTCCAGCGCGCCAGCGCGGATGGGGGCGGGTTCCTCGCCGCGTGCGCAGGCTCAGACGGCGACCGTGCCCTGCTGCTCGAAGGCCATGGCCCGCTGGAGGGCGGCGGCCTTCATGTCGGAAGGAATTTCCACCGGGCCGCCGAGCCCGACGGCGCGGATGCCGGCCTGGGCCGCCTCTTCCACTACTCCGCCCACCATGATCGCCAGCTCGGGGGTGCGGTGGAAGACCAGGACCCCGTGGTTGGCCAGCAGGACGGCCGGGACGCCGGGCATCACTGCGGCCTGGATGTTGGCGACAGCGTGGTCGGATCCGCGTGGCCCGTAGGCGGCCACGGGCACGCCGTCGGGCAGCCCGAACATGGCCAGGGCCTCGATCCAGCAGCCGATGGGCCGGTGCGCGACGGCGTAGGCGGTGGCGAAGGGCGAGTGGGTGTGGATCACGCAGCCGATGTCGGGCTGGGTGGCGTACATGGCCGTGTGCATGGCCACCACCGCAGCCGCGATGGGAGGCAGCTGGCCCTCGCGCAACGCGCCGTCCAGGCCCACCCGGACCACCGCTTGGGGGTCGTGCCCACGCAGCGACGAGCCGCCGGTGAAGTACATCTCGTCCTGGCCCGCCACCCGGATGCTCACATTCCCGTGACCGTTGGCGGAGATCGCCCCGGAGGCGACCACGCTGTTCGCCGCATCGATGATCTGGCCCACCACGTCCGCGTCCATGCGACCTCCCGCCAGGCCCGCTACCCGCTACCCGCTACCGACACGCTAGCCACGCCGCGGGCACGTGTGCTCGGGCTGACGTGTGCTCGGGCTGCCGCGTGCTCGGGCTGCCGCGTGCTCGGGCTGCCGTGTGCTCGGGCTGCCGCGAACCGGGGCCGGACCGCGTGCCGGGCCAGGAGCTGCAAACGTCTCCGCGGAGACATTTGCCGATGTTTCCGCGGAGACATTCGCTCCGCTCCCGCTGCATCTGCATGAGGCACCGGAGACGGGCTGCGGGCCACGCCTAGACTCGGCCCGTCCCGGTCCGGCCGCCGCCCGATACGAGGAGGCACACCCATGGAGGGTGCAGCACCAGATCCGACCGGCGCCACGGCGGGACTGCCGCCGATGGTGCGCGCCGCTGGCCTCGTACCGCCGCCCCGTCCCGCCTCAGGACGCCTCCCGGTGTCCGACGTCGCGGGCTACCAGGCTCTCTACCGGGCATCCGTCGAGGATCCCGGCGCCTATTGGGCGGAGGTGGCGTCCGAGATGGAATGGATGTCCGGATGGCCGGCGGACCCGGCGCTGTCCGGCGACCTGGCCACCGGGTTCCGCTACTTCCCCGGAGCCACCGGGAACGTCAGCGTCAACTGCGTGGACCGCCATGCCCGCCGGCACCCCGACCGCCTGGCCGTGCGATGGCTGGGTGAGGACGGAGCCGAGCGTTGCTGGACCTACGCCGAGCTGCTCGACCAGACCAGCCGCTTCGCCAAGGCCCTGTCAGAGCTGGGCGTGGGCAAGGGCGACGTGGTGGCCCTGTTCCTGCCGAACCTCCTCGAGACCTTCGCTGCCGTCCACGCCTGCTTCCGGCTAGGGGCCATCTACAACGTCATCTTCTCCGGGTTCTCCCCCCGGGCACTGGCCGACCGCATTGTGGACACCGGGGCCGGAGTGGTGGTCACGGCCGACGAGACCTTCCGGCGGGGCCGCACCATCGAGCTCAAGGCCACCTTGGACTCGGTGCTGGGGCAGCTTCCGTCCGTGCAGCACGTGGTGGTGGTGCGGAGAAGCGGCAACCCCCAGGTGCCCATGACGAGCGGCCGGGACGTGTACTGGGACGAGCTGCTGACCCGGACGCAGGCGCCGGCTGACCCCGTCCCGGTCGAAGCCAACGAGCCGGGCTTCATCATCTACACCAGCGGTACCAGCGCCAAGCCGAAGGGGTTGGTGCACAGCGGGATCGGCTTCATGCTGGGCGCGTACCACAACACGAAGATGTCCCTGGACCTGGGTTCCGAGGACGTCTACTGGTGCACGGCCGACGTCGGCTGGCTCACCTTCCCCATCTTCGAGCTCGTAGGCGCCACCGCCTGCGGCGCCAGCATGCTGGCCTGCGAGGGCGCCCTGGACTATCCCGACCCCGACCGCTTCTACCGCGTGGTCGCCGATCACGGCGTGACCAAGGTGTTCACCGCGCCCACCCTGTTGCGCATGCTTGCCCGCTACGGCGCGCAGTGGGCCCAGCGCCATGACCTGTCCACCCTCAGGCTGGTCGCCCTGGTGGGCGAGCCGCTGGACGCCACCACGTGGCATTGGGTCCAGGACCACGTCGGCCACGGCCGGCTCGAGATCAACAACACCTACGGGCAGAGCGAGACCGGGAGCGCCTGGACGTCGTCGATCGCGGGCGTGACCCCGGCCAAGCCCGGATCCTGCGGCCTGCCCCTGCCCGGCCACGCCTACGCCATCCTGCCCGGCGGTGCGGCGGACCCGAACGCAGGATCCGGCGGATCCGGCGGTGCCGGCGGCTCCGGCGGTGCCGGGGACCCGGGCACCTGGCCCACGATCCGGCCGGTCCCGGTGGGCGCAGTGGGCCACCTGGTCCTGACGGCCCCGTTCCCGGCGCTGTTCCGCAGCATCTGGCGCGAGCCGGAGCGCTACCGAGCCCAGTACTTCTCTGCGTTCGGCCCCTACTGCTACGCCAGCGCAGACGCGGCCCTGGAGGATCCCGACGGGCACGTCTGGGTGGTGGGCCGCGTGGACGGGGTGATCAACGTGGCCGCCCACCGGCTGTCGACCATGGAGATGGAGAGCGCCCTGCTGGAGGTGCCCGGCGTAGCCGAGGCGGCCGTGATCGGCGTGGCCGACGAGATGAAGGGGCAGGTGCCGGTGGGGTTCGTCACGCTGGCCGCCGGCACCGACGCCGGCGCAGCCTTCGACGAGGCTTTGCTGTCCGACCGCCTGGTGGAAGCGATCGGCCCCATCGCCCGGCCCAAGCGCATCTACCTGCTGTCCACGATGCCCCGGACCCGCAGCGGCAAGATCGTCCGCCGGCTCCTGCGCGACCTGGTGGTGGAGGGCGACGTCCTCGGCGACGTGACCGGGCTGGAGGATCCCGAGGTGCTCGCCCAGCTTCGCGTCGAGCTGCAGTCCGCTCCCCGTCCAGAATGCTGACATATGCCTCTGGGGGGCGCGGGCAGGGCCTCAGACGATCGGCGATGGACCTGTGCTGCTGGGGGGCAGCCCGGGAGCGTGCGAACGGACGGCCTCTTCGAAGGCGTCGGGAAAGTCCGGGGTGAGGTAGGGCCGGACCCGGCGGCCGATGTCCAGCACGAAGGCGACCTTCTTGGTCGCGCGCTTGGGATCCAGGCTGGCCCAGTAGCCGGGGTCCACGGTGCCCCAGATCCTTCCCTTGCCCCGGGCGGCCGACATCGAGGCCCGAGTCAGGGAGCGGATCTCACCGTAGGGGATCCGCTTGGTCCCGGCCGGGAAGTAATAGAAGCGAACGCGGATCTCGTCTGTCGTGCACTCGATCCAGCTGTCCCGGTACCCCTCCACCGTTCACCTCCCGTGCCGCCCGCCGACGCTATCCCCTGACGCCGGGAAGCTCCGGCGAGCTGCCTGCCCCGTGAACTCTGTCGCCGGCTGGCCGGGCCGGGTGCGGCCTGGCGTATAGTGGCTCTTCGCCGTTCCGTCCCGGTGCCGCTCGGTTCCGGGCCGGAGCACTCGAGGACCTGTGGTGCAGCCAGGAGTGCACGCCGGCCTGTCAAGCCGGAGGTCGCGGGTTCAAATCCCGTCAGGTCCGCGCCGTTCCGCCGTGCTCTGGAGATTCGTTCCGGGAGAGCGCGGCGCCTGCGGTCGGGTAGCTCAGTTGGCAGAGCGCGCGCCTGAAAAGCGCGAGGTCACCGGATCGACGCCGGTCCCGACCACGAGAAGCCCCTTTCAGGGGTGTTTCTCTCAGCGGAGCCGACCCTTGGCGCGCTGTGCCGCCCCCTTCCCGATGCGTGCCGCCAGGCGCCGGACCTCGCTCGCCACGTGGGCGAGGTCGTCGGCGACGGGAGGTGCCGCCGCGGGAGACCCGGGAAGCCCGGGGGCCCCAGGAACCCCGATCCCCTCGCTCCCCGCGCGCCGCGAAGCCACCCAGTCGGCGGCCCGACGGGGCCGGGCAACATAGTCCCGCAGCGGGTCGCACACGGCGGACCACGCGTACCGGGAGCCGAAGGCCGTGATCAACCGGCGGGACGGCGGGCGGGCGAGCATGGCGTCGATGGCCGCAGCGATGGCCGCAGAGTCGCCCGGGGGCACCGCCGCGCCGATGCCGGCGGCGGCGATCTCGGCCGACAGCGTGTCCCCCTCGGTCAGGACCGTGGGCAGGCCGGCCCACAGGTAGTCGAGGACCCGGGTCCGGAACGAGAACCGGGTCTCGATGTGGGGAAGGTGGGTGCTCACACCCACATCGGCGCCGGCCAGGTACGCGCCCCGCTCGTCGTAGGGGATCCAGCCGTCGTTGAAGAGCACGGTGCTCCCCTCCAGGCCCAGGCGCCGGCAGGTGGCGCGGAGCTCGGTCGCCACCCGCATCTCGGGGATCTCGGGGTTGGGGTGGCGCATCCCGAGGAAGACCAGTCGCACGGAGGGGCGGTCGCGCCGGAGCCGGTCGACCGCTTGGACGAGCGACTCCGGGTCGAACCAGTTGTAGACGCCGCCGCCCCACACCACGACGGGGTCCTCGGGCCCAATGACCGGAAACGCCGCCCGCAGCGCGCTGCGATCACGCGATGGCGACGGATCCGTGTCGATGCCGAAGGGCACGACGTCGATGAGCGACCGCAGCGAGGGATCGTCGGCGTAGGTGGCCGGATTGACCCGGCCGAGCGAGGCGAGACTGCCCATCCAGAAGTCGCGCTGCCGCTCACTGGCGCACAGGAAGAAGTCGCCCGAGCGCAGGTCGTCGTTGATCACGGCCACCTGGTGGGCAACCTCGGCGTCGTGGGTGGGGCCGATCGCTCCCCGCGCCTCCAGGTTCTCCAGGTGGGCTGGCACGTACATGTCGATGCACAGCGGGCGGGCGGTCACTGCCGGATGGCGGCGGACGACGCTGCTCGGGGCCACGACCACATCCGCTCCGTCCACGAGGGCGTCCAGCTCCGGGCCAGTCGCCGCCCGCACGGTCATGGCCGGGTGGTCCCGCGTCGCCCCCGCCGTCCCGGCCAGCACCACCTCGTGGTCGGGAGCCAGCTGGAGCGCCAGGTTCCAGGCCCGGATGGCCGGACCCGGCATCCGATCGGTGAGCGGATCGAACGACAACGCTAGAACGCGGCTCATCGCTGTGCCCTTCGGTGCTCGGGTGGCCTGGGGTGCTCGTGGGGGTCAGGCGTCAGGGGTCAGGCGTCGAGGCTCGGGCGTCGAGGCTCGGGCGTCGGGTTCCGGACAGCCTGCCCGTGCGGACACTACCGCCGCCGCCACCCCAGGCGCCCCAGGCGCCCCCGCCCTAGCATTGGGCCGACAGGCCGGGCGTCGAGCCGACAGGCGCTCGCCCGGCGGCGAGGGAGGTCAGGTGATGACACGCGGCGGCCGTCGCCAGTGGGCGGTGAACCGTCGCATCCGTGCCGCTCTGCTGATCAACGGACTTCGGTGGCGGGGGCGCAGCTCCGTCGCCATGTTCGCCGTGGCCGTCTTCGCGTGCGGGGCGGCCGCCTTCGGCCCGATCTACCTCCACAGCAGCGACGAGCTCGCGCTGTCCCGGACCCTGGCCGGGGCGCCTCCGGGGAACGCCGGCCTGACCATCGCCAACGCCTCGTTTCCCCGCGCCGGCCACCACTCCCGCTCGTGGCTCCAGCGCTACGCCGAGCACCCGCCCGAGCCGGGCACAGGCACGCGGTGGTGGGGAACGCCCATCATGACGCTGACGGTCGGCCTCCAGACCATCCCGCTTGTCCCGAGTGGTCCGGGCGCCCAGGTGAGCGCCACAGCGCGCCCCGGGCCCGGCCCCTTGGGGGCGCCGTCGACAATCCACCTCGACCGCGTTCCCTACAGCCCGACACATCCCTACTCGGGCCAACTGGTGGCCCGGACCGGCGAGTGCGGGCACCTGCACATGGTCGCCGGAGTGTGCCCCCAGGGAGGCAGCCGGGGCGTGGCCATCAGCACGAGGACGGACCAGACGCTCGGCATCCCCCTCGGCGGCACCTTCCCGGTTCTCTTCGGCCCCCACCAGCCGCCCAGGGAACTGCATGTCGTCGGCATCTACCTCCCCGGGAACGCGTCCGCTCCCTACTGGTGGGGCATCAACTACTTCGGCTTCGACGCTGTGGGCTCGCAGGGCTTCCTCAATATCGATGCCGCCTTCACCACGCCTTCGGGGGAGCTGGCCCTGGCCCCCCACAAGCGGGTGACGGTCATGGGCCAGGTCCCCTACCGCCAGGGGACCCTCACCACCGGCGACGTGGGCGCCATCCGGGCGGACATCGCGGCGTTCGAGCGACAGTCCCTCACAGGCCGCCAGGTCGTGGTGAGCACGCTCATGCCCGCCCTGCTCTCACGCTCGGGAGCAGTCGAGCACACCGAGGCCACCGTGGTTGACGTGGCGGACCTGGAGCTCGTGCTCCTTGGCCTCCTCGTTCTCTACTTCGTGGCCGGCCGCACGGCGGCCGAGCGCGAGCCCGACGTGCGGCTGGGCGAGCTGCGCGGCTTCCGCTCCTCCAGCACGATCGCCGTGGCCCTCGCCGAGCCCGTGGCCATCGTGGCCGCCGCCGCTCCGGCCGGGCTGCTGGGCGGATGGCTGGTGGCCGAGGCCACGGCGCCCGCCATCTTCGGGGGCGGCGTCACCGTGTCCGTCACCTTGCTGTCCGTGGGCGCGGCCATCGCGGCGGGCGCGGTGGGGGTCGCCGCCGCCGGGCTCGGCGCCCGTCGCTCTCTGGCGGGAGGGCTCAGCGCAGCCGCCGACGCGCCGAGCGGCGAGATCAGCCTGTCCAGGTGGTACCTGCTGGGGGACGCCGCCGTGGTGGCGGTGGCCGGCGCGGCGTTCTTCGCCCTTGCGGTCGGCGGGGACTCCGGACGTTCGGCCACCGGGTCGAACCCGCTCGCTGCCTTCGCCCCTGGCCTGCTGGCGGTGGCGCTGGGCATCCTCACGGCACGGCTCCTGCCCCGCGTCCTCGCCGCCACCCATCGCTGGACCGCCTTCTCGGGCCGCCTGTCGCTGGCCCTGGCCGCACGCACCGTCGCCCGCCGCCGGGAATACCGGACCCAGCTCGTCCTCACCGCCCTGGCCGTCTCCCTGGCCACCTTCGCCGTGAGCGGCTGGGTGGTCGCGGCCCGGAACCGGGACCAGCGGGCCGAGCTGCAGGTTGGCGCCCCCCGGGTGCTCACCGTGTCGGTGCGGTCGGGGACCACATTCCTGCGGGACGTCCGGGCCGCGGATCGCGGGGGGACCGGGGCGATGGCCGTGGTGGTCGAGCACGCGGCCGACGGCAACACGCTGGCGGTGGACGCTCGCGCCCTTGACACCGTGCCCATCTGGCCGCACGACCTCGGCCTGCCCGCGGCCACCGCTGCGCGGCGGTTGCTCCCCACCGGCCTCGCCCCCGAGATCCCCGTGAACGGCACGACCGTGGCGGCAACGATCGACCTCGTCGGCAACGTTCGGCCCTTGCCGCAGCTCACCATGGCGGTGTACGACGCCGACACACAGTTCTCCTCCACAGTGCTCCTCGGCAAGCTCACGCCCGGGCTGCACCGCTACACCGGGCAGCTCAACGTGGACTGCCCGACCGGCTGCCGGCTGCTCGGGCTGAGCTTGACATGGACCTCTCCGTCGCCGGCGGCCGGGGTGCAGGCGCCTGCGGTCACCGTCGAGCTCCGCTCGCTCGCCGAGCGGTCAGCGTCCGGCAGCTGGCGAACCCTCCACGCCCTCCTGGGCGACGCCCGGGCATGGGCCAGCCCCACCGGCGGGGTGCACCTCTCCTCCGCCGGGACCGCCCTCGCGGCCCGGGTGTCCTTCGTCAGCGGCACCACGGTCACCCTGTCCCCGCGGACCGTACCCACGGCGGTGCCGGTGATGGTGACCCCCACATCGAGCTCTCAGGCCTCGGGCGACGGCGGACCCCTGCTCGTCGGCCTCGACGGCAGCACGCTGCCTGGCCGCTCCGTCGGCGAGGTCCCCGCACTTCCCGGCATCGCCGGCGACGCGGTCCTGGCCACACTGGGCATCCTCGAGCGCGAGCTCACCGGCAACATGCTCACGGACACGACCGAGGTCTGGCTGGGCAAGGGCGCCCCCACGTCGATCGTCCGGTCGCTGCAGGCCCACGGCGTGCACGTCATCAGCGGCGCCTCAGCGGCGGCCGCGGTGGCCGACCTCGCTCGCAGCGGGCTCACGCTCGCCTACCTGCTCTACCTTGTGGCCGCGGTGGCCGCCGCCGTCCTGGTCATGGGGGCCACGGCCTTCACCCTGTCCTCGGCCGCCCGCCGGCGCAGGGGCGAGTTCTCGGCGCTTCGGGCGATCGGCGTCACGTCCCGGTCATTGCGCCGGACGGTGCAGTTCGAGCAGGCCATCGTCCTTGCCGCCGGCGTGGTGGCCGGCGTGGTGGCCGGGGCTGTGGCGGGGGCGGTGGCGCTGCGGTCGGTGCCCGAGTTCCTGACGCATGCTCCGGGGCCACCACTGCAGCTGGGCCTCCCCCCGGCGGACATCGCCGTCACGGTTGGCGCCATGATCCTGGCCCTGGCGGCCACGGTGTGGGTGTCATCGTCCATCGTGGTCGGTGGCGCGGCGCCCGAACGCCTCGCCGGGGGGCAGCCGTGATCGGCCACCTCACCCGCCGCCGCCCGGCCGCGGCGCCTTCGGGATCCCGCCCCAACGGAGCACCCAGCCGCGGAGGGGTGGCGGCCCACCTCGTGGGCGTGGTCCACCTCTACCGCCAGGCCGGCGAGGACATCGTCGGGCTGCGCGGGATCGACCTGGACGTGGAGGCCGGCGAGACCCTGGCGCTGCTCGGCCCCTCCGGCATGGGGAAGACGACGGTGCTCCGCCTCATCGCCGGGGTCATGACGGCGTCGGCCGGCGTGGTCCGCATTGGCGACGCCGACCTCCGCCGGCTCCGGCCGTCCGATCGTCGGGCGCTGCGGGCCGGGGAGATCGGCTACATCGTCCAGGGGACGGCGGCCAACGTGCTGCCCTTCGCCACGACGCTCGAGAACCTGTGGTTCGCCCAGCACGGGGCCCGAACCCTCGGCCGGGTTCCCCCGTGGCACCCGGCGGAGCTGCTGGAGCTCCTGGGCCTCCTGTCCCTCGCCCACGTCCGCGTCGTCCAGATGCCCCGCGGCGTGCAGCAGCTGGTGGCCGTGGCCAACGGCATCGCCAGCGGCCCCCGCCTCCTGCTCGCCGACGAGCCCACGGCCCAGCTCACAACCAGCTCGGCGTTCACCGTCATGCAGCTACTCCTGCGGATCAACGCCGAGCTGGGCACCACCATCGTGATGGTGACCCACGATCCCACGATGGCCGCGCTGTTCCCCAGGGTCGTGACCATCCGCGACGGCCGGGTCGGTGCTGACGCCCTCCACGGCACCGAGTACGCGGTGGTGGACGGCTCGGGCTCCGTGCAGCTGCCGCCAGACGTCCTCGACACGTTGCCCCCGAACACGCGGGTCCGGGTGGTGCGGCGTGAAGGCGGCGTGGAGCTGCTCAGCCCGGGATGGGAGCTCGGCGCGGGATGGGAGCTCGGCGCGGGACGCGAACCCCGTCCGGGACGGGAGCCGTGACGGCCGGGCGCCTGCGCCTCGTGCTCGAAGGCGTGGGGCTGGACCTGGGCGGTCGCACGGTCCTCGACGATATCGACCTGGTCGTGGAGGGCACCCTGCCGTTGGCGGTGACCGGGCCCTCGGGCGCCGGCAAGACGGTGCTCTGCCTCGTCATGGCCGGCGCCGTCGCGCCCTCGCGCGGCGTGGTGCGGGTGGACTGGCCGACCGGCGCGGTCGTCGGGGTCGGGCCGGCCGGCGGGGGCGCCGGGTCGGGCACGACCGGGCTGGTGCTCCAGACGCACGGGCTGGTCCAGGGATTGACCGCCGAGGAGAACGTGGGCCTCGCCCTCCAGGCGCGCCGGGTCGACCCGCGCGAGGCGGCCAGGCGGGCGGCGCAGGCACTCGGGGACGTAGGGCTCACCCGGCATGCAGCCCGCTTGGTGGACGAGCTCTCCGGGGGCGAGCGCCAGCGGGTGGGCATCGCCCGGGCCCTGGCGCTGGACCCGACGGTGCTGATCGCCGACGAGCCCACGTCCGAGCTCGACCCGGGCAACCGCGAACGCATCCTCCGGTTGCTCACCGCCCGCTCCGAGTCCGGAAGGATCGTGGCCATCGCCTCGGACGACCCCGAGATCATCGCCGCCTGCGGGCGGGTGGTGACGCTGGAACGGGGGACGCTGGCCCGCTCGCCCGAGGCAGAGCGCGCCAGCAGCTGACGGGCCGGGGGCGCCCCCGGCGAGTGCAGGCAGGACCCCCCTCGGACTAGATTCTTGACGATGCCTGCCGTCTTGCAACTGAACGACCTGCGGACCGAATTCCACATGCGATCGGGCAGCGTCGTCGCGGTCGACGGCGTCTCGCTGGCGGTGGAACAGGGCGAGTCCGTGGGCATCGTGGGGGAGTCCGGGTGCGGCAAGAGCACCACGGGGCTCTCCATCATGCGGCTCCTGCCGTCCAACGGCCACATCAGCGGCGGGAACGTCGTGCTCAACGGGCGGGATCTGGCCAAGCTCTCCGAAAGGGAGATGCGCAGGGTACGGGGCAACGAAGTGGCCATGATCCCCCAGGACCCGATGACGTCGCTCAACCCGACGATGACCATCGGGCGCCAGATCTCCGAGGCGGTGAGGCTCCACCGGGACGTGAACAAGGAGCAGGCCCGGAACCGGGCCCTCGAGGTGCTCCAGCTGGTGGACATGCCCCGGCCGGCCGAGCGACTGGACCAGTACCCCCACGAGCTGTCCGGCGGCCTCCGCCAGCGGGTGATGATCGCCATGGCTTTGGCCTGCGACCCCACCCTCCTCATCGCCGACGAGCCGACCACCGCCCTGGACGTGACCATCCAGGCCCAGATCCTGGACCTCATCGACGACCTCCGCGAGCGGCTGAAGATGGCGGTCGTCCTGATCACCCACGACATGGGCGTGATCGCCGGCCGGACCGACCGGGTCATCGTGATGTACGCCGGCAAGGTGGTGGAAGAGGCAGCCACCGAGACGCTGTTCGGCAAGATGGGGCACCCGTACACCGACGCCCTCCTGGCCTCGGTGCCCAAGCTCGACGCCCACGCCGGGGACCGGCTCATCAGCATCCCAGGCCTGCCGCCGGACCTGTCGAAGAACCACACCAACTGCCGCTTCCACCCCCGGTGCCAGTACGCCAGCGACCAGTGCCGCGAGCAGGAGCCTCCGCTGGCCGAGGTCAGCAACGCAGCGTTGAACGGTGACGGCCTGCACCGTTTCGCCTGCTTCCACCCGGTCAACATCGAGCACCGGCCGGTGGCCGTCCAGGTCCGCAGCACCGAGGCCATCGCGGCCCACACGGCCAGGCGCCAGGCCGAGCTGTCCACACTGCCCGAGCTCCTGGGCGTGGACAACCTGATCAAAGAGTTCCCGGTCATGAAGGGCGGCGTCTTCCGCCGCAAGGTCGGCACCGTGAAGGCGGTGTCCGACGTGTCGTTCTCGATCCGCAAGGGCGAGGTCTTCGGCCTGGTGGGCGAGTCCGGCTGCGGGAAGACCACCGTGGGCCGCCTGGTGGTGGCCCTCGAGAAGGCCAACAGCGGCAAGCTCCGGTTCGAAGGAAAGGAGATCCAGAGCCTGCAGGGCCAGAAGCTGCGCCGCGTCCGCCGGGACGTGCAGCTCATGTTCCAGGACCCCTACGCCTCCCTGGATCCCCGGATGCGGGTGGGCTCGATCGTCCGGGAGCCCCTCAAGGTCCAGCGGGTGGGCTCGGGCGCCGACCAGCGACGCCGGGTAGGCCAGCTGATGGACGAGGTCGGCCTCAGCCGCACCGCGGTGGACCGCTACCCCCACGAGTTCTCTGGTGGGCAGCGCCAGCGCATCGGCCTGGCCCGCGCCCTGGCCCTGGGGCCCAAGCTGATCGTGGCCGACGAGCCGGTCTCGGCCCTGGACGTCTCCATCCAGGCCCAGATCCTCAACCTCATGAAGGACCTGCAGACACGGCACGGCCTGACGCTGGTCCTCATCTCCCACGACCTGGCCGTCGTGCGGTACATGGCCGACACCATCGGCGTGATGTACCTGGGAAAGCTGGTCGAGATGGGGCCGGCCCACGAGGTGTACGACCACCCGGCCCACCACTACACCCGGGGCCTCCTGGACGCCGTGCCCGAGGCCGACCCGGTCAAGGCCAGGCTCAAGGTGGCCGCCAAGGGTGTCCGGGGCGAGCTCCCATCGGCTGTGGACCCGCCGTCAGGCTGCCGGTTCCGCACCCGCTGCCCGCGGGCGGAGGAGAAGTGCGCCCAGGAGGAGCCGCCGCTGCTGCACTTCGGCAACGGCCACATGGCTGCGTGCCACTTCCCGCTCGAGACCCCCGTCTCGATGACTTCTTCGACCACCGCGGTCGCCGGGCCTTCGCCCTCCCCCACCTCGCAGGTCTGAAGCCGTCCGCCGCTCCCCCGCGCCGGCTGTTCAGCGTCGCTGGGTGCGGACCTCGAGCGCGTCCCGAAGGGCGTCGCCGATGAAGTTGAAGGCAACCACCACGAGCACGATCAGGACGCCGACGGGGTAGATCTCCCACCACCACCCGTTGCCCACGGAATTGATCGCCGTCGAGAGCATCGAGCCCCAGTCCGTGCCCGGCGCCGGGATGCCGAAACCCAGGAAGCCGAGGGCGGCCAGGATCAGGATCGATGTCGCCACCTGGAACGTGGCGAACACCACGATGGTCCCGACGGCGTTCGGGATGATGTGGCGCCCGATGATGCGGCCGCCCCGGCCGCCCATCGACCGGACGGCTTGCACGTACTCGCGGGTCCGGAGGGTGAGCGTCTCGCCGCGGACGAGCCGGGCCGGGATGAGCCAGCTCACCCCGGCGATCACGAAGATCAGCAGGAGCTCGGAGGCTTGGAAGATCGTGACCAGGGCAATCAGGAGGAAGAGCACCGGGATGGAGAGCACGATGTCCACGATGCGCATCATGAAGGCGTCCAGCCACTTCCCGAAGAAGCCGGCGATGGCCCCGTAGATGACGCCGACCACCGTCGCCACCGCCGCGGACAGGAGGCCCACGGTCATGGACGCCTGTCCGCCGTACATGAGGCGCCCGAGCACGTCGAAGCCGGTCTGTGTGGTGCCGACCGGGAACTTGCCTGTGGCACCGGGGGGAGCGTTCTCCGGGTTCAGCAGCGCCACTTCCTGGTTCGTCTGGTTGGTGTGGTAGATGAGCGGGCCAACCCAGCAGAACAGCACGATGAGGATGATGAAAGCAAGGCTGACCACGGCCAGCTTGTGCTCGAGGAACACCCGCAGGATCTGGCGGGCCATGCCGCCCGATGCCTGGGCCTCCCCGCCCGAGGGACCGGCTTGCTCCTGAGCCGCGGCCGCCTCCTCGGGCACGATCAGCCCGATCCCCACGGCCACAGGGCTCTCCGTGGGGCTCGTTCCGAACGCCGGTGTGTCCATGGCGGCCCGGCCCTCCCGGGGAACATCGCTGGCGTCGTTGGCGTCCGTCAAAACGAGCCTCCGTAACGGATCCGCGGGTCCACGAGCACGTAGAAGATATCCGCCAAGAGGGATCCGATCACCGTCGCGACCGTGATGACCAGGGTCGTGCCCAGCACCGTGGGGATGTCCGCGTTCTCGGCGGCCTGCACGGTCAGCAGTCCCATCCCCGGGTAGTTGAAGAGGTCTTCGACGATCACGGCGCCGCTCACGATTCCCGGCAGCGACAAGCCCAGGAGCGTGATGATCGGGATGAGGGCGTTGCGCAGGGCATGCCCGTACAGGACACGGCGACTGCTCGCTCCCTTGGCTCTGGCCGTGCGGATGTAGTCCTCCGCCATGGCATCCAGCAGGGAGGAGCGCATGTACCGGCTGAACCCGGCAATGGTCAGCGCGGCGAGCGTGACGACCGGCAGGATGAAGCCCTTGGGGTCGGTCCAGACGGCGAACGGCGAGGCGTTGGACGGGGGAGAGACCGGCAGCAGGCGGGTGTCGAAGGAGAACCAGCTGATGAGCAAGGTGCCCAGGAAGAACGACGGCATGGAATAGAGCACGAAGGCGCCGCCGGTGAGGGCGTAGTCGCTCGGCTGGTTCCTCTTCACCACCTGGATCACACCGAGGGGTACGGCGATGATCAGCGCCAGCAGCGTGGACGTCCCCACGAGCACCAGCGTCTTGGGCAGCCGGGTGGAGATGACGCTCCAGACCGGTTCGGTGAACTTATAGGAGTAGCCAAGGTGCAGGGTGGGGAGGCCGATCAGGTAGTGCCAGAACTGCACCCACAACGGCTGTGTGAGGCCATTGGCGTGGTTGAACTGTCGAATGAGCTCGGGAGTGGACTTGGGGCCGAGGACGGCACGGGCCTCGCCGCCCGGGATCAGCCGTGACAGCGCGAACACGATGATGGTGACGCCCAGGACAACGATGATCGCCTGGATGAAGCGTCGTATCAGGTACCCGATCACGGTGTCTCACTTTGCCACGATCCCGCGCTGGACGGCGCTCGGGCCGCAACGATCCGGGGCCACGGCGTCTTCGACGCTTGTGGCTCATCGCAGGGGCCGGCCAATGGTCGCATCCGTCGGCCCGATCCGTCAATTGTCACTCGGCCAGTGCAGGACCGTTCAGGGTCAGGACCAGTGGTATGTGGCCGGTGTGAGGGTGTCCATCGGGTCCCAGGGGCTCAGACCCACGAGGCCCTTGCGCACCTCGTGCAGTGTGACGCGGTAGGGCTGCCAGATGACCGGCTCGTTCTTCGTCAGGTAGTTCTCGACCTTTGTGATCTTTGTCGTTCCGGTGATCGTCTTGTCGATGAGCTTTGTGGCGGTCTTTGTGACGAAGTTCCCGTCGTTCGAGCCGGCGCCGGCAAGGAAGATCTCTGTGCCGTTCGGGTACAGGTCAGGCGCGTACTCCCAGGCCAGGCCCTGGCTGTAGTCGGCGGTCTGCCACTTGCAACCCTTCGGGCACGGGACGATCGCGCCGATGATCGAGGTGAACGTCTCGGCTGCCAGGTTCACCCGGATGCCCGCCGACGCCATGGCGTCCTTCTGGGCGACCACGACGGCCGACGCCGTCTTTGTCCCGGCAACCTGGAGGAATGTGAAGTTCAGCTTGGCGCCCTTCTTGACGCCCTTGCCGCAGTGGCCGGCACCGGATCCCGGCTTCTGGCAGGTGTCGACGCCGCCGGGCACCACCTTCCAGCCGTGCGAGGACAGGAGCTGCTTGGCCGCCGACACCGAGTAGGGGTAGGGGTTCTTCAGCTCTGTCTTCGAGATGAGGGAGCTCTTCGGCAGGACTGGCACCGGGCCGTAGTTCGGCACCCCGTACCCGTGCCACAGGCGGGAGATGATCAGTGTCTGGTTCACCAGGTGCTGCACCGCCTGGCGGAAGTAGAGCTGCCGGTAGATCGGACCGGCATTGCCTGTGTCCCCATTGGAGTTGTAGTTGATGTAGTAGTAGTCGATGGACCACGTGGGGGCGGGCACGAGGTTGTATGTCGCCGAGAGACGCGGGTTGTTCGGCCCGGGCTTCGGCGCCTGGCCGGGCTTGCCGATCGCGCCCGCCGGGGAGGTGATCTCTGTTGGCGGGAGGAGGCCGGCGTCGAGTGTGCCGCCGACCATGGCGTTGTACTGCGCGGTGGCCGTCGTGTACTGCTTCGCGATGTACTTCTTGACCTTAGGCTTGTTGGGGCCGGAGTACGACGGGTTCGGCACGAGCACGAATGTCGTTGTGGGGGTGAAGCTCGACAGCGACCACGGGCCGTCGACGACCTTCCACAGCGGGTTCGTGGCATAGGTCGGCAGCGCGTTGACCTTTGTTGTCGGCTTTGTCGGGTTGTGGCCCGACTCCGTGGAGAGGAAGTCGTACACGGCCTTGCACTTGGCGCCGTTCGCTCCCTTGGCTGTGGTCGTGGAGAATGTCGCCTTCGCACAGCCACCGGACCCGGTCGCCCCTGTTGCCGAGGTCTTTGTCCAGGCGAGTGGCAGCGGGGTGATCTGGGACAGCTCGTTGTAGAGGAACCAATGCGGGTTAACCGACTTGGTCATCGTCAAGGTCAGGGACGTGGGGCTTGTGACCTTGATCGACTTCACGCTTGTCGGAAGCGAAAGGCCGCCAGGGAACCAGCCGGCGTAGCCTGTCGGCTTCTGGTGCCAGATGTTCATCCAGAAGACCACGTCTGTGGCGGTGACCGATTCCCCGTCGGACCACTTGTACGTCTTGAGTGTGATCTTGACGGTCTTCCCGCCGTTGGAGTACGTGGGTGTGTCGGCGAGCGAGAGCCGCTTGTTCACTGTGACCTTCCCAGCACTGCCGAACATGTAGAGCGGGCGGTACAGGTAGTACTGGAAGGTGTCGATGTTGGCCACCGAGAAGTAGGCGGTTGTCATGAACGGGAAGATGTAGTTCACCGCCACCTGGCCCCATGTGCCGATGGGCACGGTGATCGTTGTCTTTGTCACCGCACCACCGGTGCCCGGCGCAACGGCCACGCCGGCCAGGGACACCAGGCCGACGACTGCAAGTCCGGACACGGCCCTTCTCAGGGTCCTCACGATCTGACGCATCTTCCCCCACGCTCCTTCTCTACCGACCGCTGCTGCGGACCTGCCGAATCTGTGTACACGCTCCGTCCCCAGTTCCCGGCCCAACCCTCCGCAGGTGAGCCGGGCACGGGGCCGGTCCGAATCAGTATCTGGCCGTGATCACGACCAGTGGAATGTGGCCGGTGTCAACGTGTCCAGCGGGTTCATGGGGGCGACGCCCTTCAGACCCTTGTGCACCTCGTAGAGGCGGACGCCGGTGTTCTCCATCACGTACGGGAGGTGCTTCATCTCCCAGTTCTCGTACTTGTAGAGGTTTGTGGTGCCCGTCTCGGTCTTGATGATGAGCGCTGTGCTCGTCTTTGTCTTCCAGCTGCCAGAGTTCGAGCCGGCCGTGGCGGCGAGGAGCTCTGTACCTGCCGGGTAGATGTCGGGGGAGAACAGCCAGGCGCCCCAGTCGTTCATCTCCCACTTGCAGCCGTGGGGGCAGGGAACCGCCGCGCCGATGACGGAGTTGAACGTCCCCGAGGTGAGGTTGATGTGGATCCCCGCCTCGGACATCGAGGCCTTCAGCGAGGTGTTGATGGTCTTGAGCGTCGCCGGCTGGGTGGAGTACACCAGTGTGAAGTTCAGCTTCGCACCCTTCTTGATGCCCTGCCCGCAGGCGCCGGCGCCCGTGCCCGCCTTCTGGCAGGTGTCCGTGCCGCCGGCCGAGATCTTCCAGCCGTGGGCCTTCAGGAGCGACTTGGCTGCCGTCACGCTGTAGGGGTAGGGGTTCTTGAGCGCTGTCTTCGACAGGAACGGGGTCTTCAGCTCGTCCGGGATGACGCCATAGTTGGGCGTCCCGTAGTCGTGGTTGATCGACTTGATGAAGAGTGTCTGGTTGACCAGGTGCTGCATGGCCTGGCGGAAGTACAGCTGGCTGAAGATCGGCCCGGCGTTGCCTGTGTCACCCGTGGACTTGAAGTTGTAGGGGAAGTATGTGATCTGCCATGTGGCCGAGGGTGCCAGGATGTATGTGCCGGTCAGCCTGGGGTTGTTCGGACCCGGAACGGGCAGGTGTCCGGGCGTCCCGACCTTCTTGGCCGGCGCGGTGACCTCTGTCACGGGCAGGTGGCCGATGTCCAGTGTGCCGCTGGCCAGGGCGTTGTACTCCGAGGATGTCGACGTGTAGGCCTTGTCGACGTACTGCTTGTACGTCGGCTTGTTGGGTCCGGAGTACTTCGGGTTGGGCACCATGGTGAAGCCCACTGTCGGGGTGAACGAGGAAAGCTTCCAGGGCCCGTCCACCACGCTCCAGATCTTGCTCGACACGTAGGTCGGGAAGGCGTTGATCGTCTGCTTCGGTGTTGTGGGGTTGAACCCGGACTGCTCCGAGAGGAACGAGTACACGGCCTTGCACTTGGCGGCGTTGGGCCCGTTCGCGCCGGTGGTTGTGAACGCCGCGGTGGCGCATCCCGCCGAGCCCGGCGTCGCTGTGAGCGACGTCACTGTCCACGCCTTGGGCAGCGGCGTGATCGTCGAAAGCTCGTTGTAGAGGAACCAGTGCGGGTTCATCGGCTTGGTCATTGTGAAGGTGATCGTGGTCGGGCTTGTGACCTTGATGGACTTCACGCTTGTCGGCAGCGAGAGGCCGCCGGAGAACCAGGCTGCGAACCCTGTCGGCTTCTGGTGCCAGATGTTCATCCAGAAGAGGATGTCTGTGGCCGTGACCTGCTCTGTGTTCGACCACTTGTATGTCTTCAGGTTGATCGTGATGGTCTTGTCCGAGTTGGAGAACTTGGGCGGGTTCGCCAGCGAGAGCTCGGAGTTCATTGTGATCTTGTTGTGGCCGCCGAACATGTACAGCGGCCGGTACATGTAGTACTGGAAATAGTCGATGTTGTCGACGCCGAAGTTGGCGAGGGCCATGAAGGGGAAGATGTAGTTCGGCGCGGTGCCTGTCTGGCCCTGGTCGGTGACGATTGTCTTTGTCACTGCCGCCCCGGCGGTGGACGTCGTGAGCGTCACCGTCGCAAGGGAGACCATTCCCAAGGTCGCCACCGCGGTGGCCAGCCATCGGACGATCCTGAAGCGCTGCCGCATTCCCCCCACTCCTGTCTCTCGGTCGCCACGGCGGTGGCGAGGGCTCGTGCTGGCCTCGGCTCTCCGAGGCCCCGGGCGGGTTGCCTTTGCGGAACGGTAACACGGCACCCGCGGGCGCGCAATGGTGGGATCAAGCAACCGGGGTGTGCAAATTGGCGTTCTGCGGCGTAATTCTCGCTGGCAGCAGCCGAATCATGCGTCGGAGTCCCCCGTCGCGACGGATTCCATCAGTTTGGGAGCGAACGGTCGCATGTGACAGGCGCGTGAACGCGACGCCTTCTTGCCCGCCGGATCCGGCGGCCCGTGCCCGAATGCCAGTTGCACGCCGGGGCTCGGGCAGGCGCCCGGTCGGTCGCCCCCTGCGGCTACCGGGCCCCTGGGACTACCGGGCCCCTGCGGGATTGCAGCGCCTCCGCACACCCTCCGCCTCCACGTCCAGGCGGGCGAGGAATCCCGGGACGATCCTCCTCTCGGCCATCCCACCGATCACGGGCAGCGCGACCACCACCTGCCCGGCCAGGCGCCGGACGGTGGCCACACCGTCGGGGGTGAGGTCGAAACGGGCGTCCCCGTGCAGCAGCTCCGGGCGTTCCTCGGAGCGGAAGGCCAGCCACCCCTCGATGACCTCCCCGTCCACGGTGCCCGCTCGGGGGTCCGCGGGGGCGGGAGCGGCGATCCGCACCTCCTGGGTCCAGGTCAACCGGCCGCCACCCAGGAGCCGGCGGGCCATCGGGTCCAAGGCACCGGTGTACTCGTACCGGAGCACCAGGAGCCGCGCCCCGGCCACCCCCGGATGGCCGGGAGCCTCAGGATCGCCCGCCTCCCCGGGATCCCACGCCTCCCCGGGATCGCCCGCCTCCGGGGCGGCCACCACGCCGTCCAGGCGCAGGTCCGGCAGGTCCAGCGCCTCGTAGAACGTCGGGTCCACCAAGACGTCGGCTACCACGGAGGTCGGTGCCGGGAAGCGGTGCTCCGCAGCGAACTCCATGTCAGGAGGAACCCGCCGCAGGCATATCGTGACCCTACCGACCGGCGTGCCCGTATCGTCGGTCCGTGGAGCCTCACGATCCAGCCCGCGGAGCGCCCGGCACGGCACCCGCGCCACCCGGCACGGCACCCGCGCCACCCGCGCCACCCGGCACGGCACGGGCAACGCCCAGGGACCTGGCGTGGGGCGCCTTCAGCGACCGCGGACCGTGGACCGTGGACCCCGACGCGCTGCCATGGCGGGCCGGACTCGGTCCGGTCCGGAGCCGGGGTGGCGCCGAAGCTCGGGACCTGGCTCGCCGCCGCACGCTGCCTCCGATCGCCGCCACGGCCCGGGTAGGCGGAGTGCTCGGGGCCGCCGTGGGCGCCTGGTACCTCACCGACCGCCACCGGGGCCGCCACCGCTCCCGGGCCGGCCTGTCCCGGCGCCTCCGGGTGGCCTTCGAGCGGCTCGGGCCCACGTACATCAAGCTCGGCCAGATCCTCTCGACCGGCGAGGGCATCTTCCCAGAGGAGCTGGTGGGTGAGTTCCGCCGGTGCCGGGACCAGGTGCCGGCGGATCCCTTCGCGGTGGTCCGGCGCACCGTGGAGGAGTCCCTGGGTGCGCCCCTGGAGGAGCTGTTCGACACGTTCGAGCCCGTCCCGGTGGCGGCCGCCTCCATCGCCCAGGTCCACAAGGCCCGCCTCCGCACGGGCGAGGAGGCCGTGGTCAAGGTGCAGCGGGCCGGGATCGACGGCCAGGTCCGTCGGGATCTGGCCGTGATGGGCTGGCTGGCGCCCCTGCTCGTCGGGAGGATCCCGGTGGCCGCGCTGGCCAACCCGCCAGCGCTGGTCGAGGTGTTCGCCGAGACCATCGCCGAGGAACTGGACTTCCGGCTGGAAGCAGAGAACATGCTCGATGTGGCCATGGTCCTGGCCGCCACCGCACCCGCCGGCAGCCGGCGCCAGCTGGTGGTCCCCCGGCCCCACCCCACGCTGGTGACCCGCCGGGTGCTCGTGATGGAGCGGCTCGACGGCTTCGCCTGGGGCGATCCGGGTGCCATGCGGGCGGCCGGAATCGACACGGCGTCGGTGCTGCAGGCCGCCCTGCTCGCCTTCTTGGAGGGGCTGGTCCTGTCGGGCGTGTTCCACGGCGACCTCCACGCCGGCAACCTCCTGGTGCTGCCGGACGGGCGGGTGGCCCTGCTGGACTTCGGCATCACCGGCCGGCTGGACCCTTCGGGCCGGCGGGGGCTGCTGCGGCTGGTCATGTCCACGGCCACCAACGACGTGCGGGGCCAGGTGGCCGCGATGAGCGCCCTGGGCGCCCTGCCGGAGGACGCGGACGTGGACGCCGTCATCGCGGACTTCCACCTGGACCAGCCGGTGGTGGACCCGACCACCATGGATGCAGAAGAGCTGACCCGGGAGATCCGGGAGATGACCAAGACCCTCCTCGGCTACGGGGCCCGGGTCCCCAAGGCGTTGATGCTGTTCCTGAAAGACATGCTGTTCATCGACAACGCCATGGCCACCATGGCACCGGACGTGGACGTGCTGGGCCAGATGGTGACGATCCTCACGCAGCTCCAGTCCGCCCACGGGGCCAGGATCGCCGCGGACCTCGGGCTGGCTCCGGGCGCCATGCCGGCGGTGGAGCTGGCGGGCCTGCGCAGCGCGCTCGGGGTGTCCGAGGACGTCGAGCGCCTCACCCACCGCGATCTGCAGGCCCGCCGGCGCCTGATACGAAGGCGGCTGGCCCACCACCGCCGGGCGGGGAGGCCGGATCCCGCCCCCGGCCCCTGACGGACGGAGAACCGTGGTCACCGAGAGACCCCTGTCGGCGGAGCTGCTGCCCGTCCGGTCCGTCGCCCAGGAGGACGTGGACCGGTGGCGCGAGCTCGCTGCGCGCGCCGTCGAGCCGAACCCGTCGTTCGAACCCGAGGCGGTGAAGGCGGCCGGGGCTCACGATCCTGCATGGGCACGCGCGCAGCTGCTCGTCGTCCGTGACGGGGACCGCATTGCGGCCTGCGTTCCCCTCCGATCGGCTCCCCCTCGCCGGGACCTGCCGGTCCCGAGCATCACCACCCGGGTGGATCCTTCTCCCGTCCCCCTGCTTCCGGTGCTCGGCACCCCCCTCGTGGCCCGAGAGAACCTGCGACCGGCGGTGGACTGCCTGCTCGGAGCGCTCAGCTCAGGGGCGCTCCCGTGGCCGGGCCGGCCGCGGCCATCGGTGCTGGTCACCGAGCGCTGGAACGACCGGGGTGCGGTGGCGGACGCGTGGCGTGCTGCCTGCCGCGCGCTGGGGATCCCGGTGGTCGTGGAAGACGGCTGGGACCGCGCCGTCCTCCACCGCGAGGCAGGCGGGGGCCGTCCCGACTGGCCCGCCGGCCTGGGAACCAAGCGATTGGCCGATGCCAGGCGCAAGCGGCGGCGATTGGAGGAGCACCTCGGAACCCCGGTCTCGGTGGTGGACCGGGCCGCACCGGCGGGACCTGCTCCGGTCGCCCCCGAAACCCTGAGCGAGGCCCTGCGCGCCTTCGTCGAGCTCGAGGGCTCAGGGTGGAAGGGGCGAGCCGGCACGTCACTCTCGGCCACACCCGATCTGGCGAGCGGCTTCCACGACGCGTGCCGAGGGTGGTCAGAGGCGGGTCGGCTCTCCCTCCTCACCTTGGAGAGCGGCGGCCGGCCCATCGCCATGCGCTGCGCTGTCCGCTCCGGCTCGGGCTTTTTCCTCTACCGGATCGCGTACGACGAGGAGTTCGGCCGGTTCGGTCCCGGGGTGCTGCTCGAGCTCGACACCGCCGAGCACTTCCTCGCCCTGCCCGGTGCCGAGCTCATGGACCCGTGCTGTGCGCCGAGCAACGCCTTCTACCCGGACTTTCTCCCGGACCGCCTGCCGGTGGCCACCGCCCTCACCGGATTCCTGCGCGAGGGGAGGCTGGCTCTCGCTGCACGGCCCCATCTCCGCCGGGCTGCGCAGGCGGCCGGCCGGCTCCGCTCGCTGGCCCGATCGTCCGAGCAACGGTAGGCGCCGTTGCGGGCTCAAGCGCCTGGGGGCTACTGCGCCGCGGCCCCCGGCGCCTCGGGGTCCTGGGTCCCGGGGTCCTGGGTCCCGGGGTCCTGCGAGCCCGGGCCGATCTCTCCGGAGGGTGCTCCTGCGGCCACCCGAGCCTTCAAGGCGGCCAGCTGGCTGTCGACGTCGGACTTGGCGCTCAGCTCGTCGAGCTCATGTTGGATGTCGTCGGTCCCCCCACCCACGTCCTCGAGCACGCCGGACTGCAGCAGCTCGTCGGTGGCCTGCCCTCGCGCCTGCATGGTGGCGATCTTGTCCTGGGCCCTCTGGAGCGCGGCTCCCGAGTCGCTCAGCGACCTCGAGATGCCCGACACGCTCTCGTTGACCGAGGTGACGGCCTTGGACGCGGTGTACTGCGCCTTCAGGGTCTCCTTCTGCGTCCGGAACGAGTTCACCCGCTGCTGGAGCTGCTGCATCGTCTGCTCGAGCTTCTCTTCCTGCTCCGTCAGCTGTTGGTGCTGCGGCTCCATCTCGTCGACTTGGTGCTGTGCCGCCGCCCGCCGGGAGAGGGCCTCCTTGGCCAGATCGTCACGCCCTTGGGCGATCGCGGCCTGAGCCTGGTCCTGGAGGTGGTCGATCGAGTGCTGCAGCTGCGTCTCCTGCAGCTCGATCCGCTTGCGGGAGGCGGCGATGTCCACCAACGCCCGGCGCACCTGCGTCAGCTGGTCGAGCATCCTCTCGTAGGAGAGATCGAGGGTGTCGGCCGGGTTCTCGGTCGCGTCCAGGGCCTTGTTGGCCTTCGCCTCAACGATGTCGTGTGCCCGCTGGAAAAGTCCCACTGTTCCATCCTCGCGCCATGTCGTCCCGCGCCGGGCGCGCCGCTCAGGTGCGCCGGCCCGAACCCATCATCGCTCGGGCGGACGGCACGCCGCCAGCACCGGCCGACCGCCGCCGGCCGGTCCGGGCGAGGTGGACCGGCGCCGGCGCCTGGTCCCGGCTCGGATCCATGACGTCAGCCGTTCCCGCCACGAGGGCCGGGTCCGATGCGCAGGGCAGCGCTCCCGGCAGGCCGAGCTCGGCCAGCTCGGCCTGGATGCGCCGGGCGAAGTGGACCTGAGCGTACCGGTCGGCGTGGGCACGCAACCGGTCGGGGGCCCAGTCGGACTCGAGGAGGAGCCCGACGGCCTCGGCGACGCCCGGCCCGTCCGGCCGCTCGATGTACACGCCGGTCTCTCCTTCCACCAGGGTGTCGAGGAACCCGCCCCACCGGAGGACGGCCGACGGCCGGCCGAATGCTGCCGCCTCCACCGGGGTCAGGCCGAAGTCCTCGTACGACGCGCTCACCAGGGCCCGGCTGGAACGGTAGAGCCAACGCAGCTGGGCGTCGTCCACCTGCCCGAGGAACGTGACGTTGGGCGGGGCTGCCGCCGCCAGCTGGTTCCTCATGGGACCGTCGCCGACCACCACCAGCCGCTCGCCGCGGAGCCGGCTGAACGCATCCACCACGGCGTCCACGTTCTTGTACGCAAGCAGCCTGGACACGCAGAGGAAGAACCCGCCGTCCAGTCCCGCCACGGGGCGCCGCTCCCCGAACACGTCCACCGTGACCGGGGGCGGGACGACCTCGGCTTCGATCCCGTAGATGGCACGGACCTGGGCCGCCACCGCGCTCGAGTTGGCCAGGTACCGGTCCGCCCCGATCGCCGCCCGGCGGTCCCACCGGCGGAGAGCCGGCGCCAGCGCGGCCAGGGCGGGCCGGGCGGCCGGGGGCATGCCGCTCAGGTACCGCCGGGTCTGGTAGAGCCAGCGTGCCGGCGCGTGGCAGTACACCAGCTTCGACCCGGAGACCGGCGCTCCGTGGGCCCACCCGCTGGACGAGCAGACGGCGACCTCGGCATCCACCCGGAGCGAGCCCATCGCCGGCGCGAGCAGGGGGAGTGCCGCCCGGTGGTGCTTGCGGACGACCGTCAGCCGGTCCAGGGCGCTCGTCCGGACGTCCATGTGCCCGAACTCAGGAAACGTGCCGGCCGGGTCGTACAGGGAGGTGTACACCGGGGCTCCAGGCAGTGCCCGGGCGAGGGCCAGGACGACCCGCTCCGCCCCGCCCCGCTGGGTCAGGTAGTCGTGCACGATCGCCACCGGGGGGCGGGTCATCCGAGCGCCACCATTGCCGCACAGTTGTCGATGGAGACGTCGTACCGCATGGAATCGGTCGGCCGCGCCCGGCTGCGCCACATCCGGGCGTCGAACAAGATCGGCTGGTTGCCGTTGCGGTTGAGGTCCTGGCCGATGAGCGTCCAGCCCGGGGAGCGCCAGAACCGCTCCCCGCTCCGGCTTGTCCCTCCGTTGACGAAGACGGTGAGCACGAGGGCAGGCAGCGTCGAGATGGGCCTGCGGAGCGACACGGTGCTCCAGTCCTTCCATGTTGTCGGCTTGGAACCGCTCGTGGCCGAGCCGGTGCCGGCGACGGGCAGCGACGGCGGCACGCCCGAGAGCTCGGCGATGAACGCGGTGCTCGCCGCCTGCGTGCCCTTGGGGACCTGTCCCAAGGAGACCGAGCGGACACCGCCGGGATTGTCGGGCCAGTACCAGATGGACGCTTGGAGGCCGCCGGTGCTGGGCGGACCGCTGCCGTTTGTGGCCGTCTGGCCGCCCACGGTGTCCGCACCCCGCCGCCACCCGCGGAGCAGGCGCCAGTCGGGCTGGCGCATGCCGCTCGTCAGCACGCCGTCCACGACCCCCACCACCAAGAGGTCGCCTGGCGTGCTGGGGCGTGGCAGCACGGCTCGGAAGGCGCGGGGACCCTGGACCCCGTGGGCGTCCGGTCCCTCGAGGCGGGCTTCGGCCCTCTGCACCACGACCGGTCGGTAGCCCGCCGACGCGACGCCGGCGGCGGCCAGCGGTCCCGCTCTCTCCAGGAGGGGGACGGGGGCGAGGCAGGCCGTCACCACGGCCAGCGCAAGGACCACGAGCACCAGCACAGCCCGGACCGGGGACCGGGTGGGCGTCCTCATCGATCCGCCGTGCTCTGGAGCCCGCGGGGGGCCACCGGGCGCACCAGCGGTGCCGGCTCGGCGTCGTCGCCCGCGGACGGCGGGGGAGCCGGGCGGCGCGAGCGCTGCTGCGCGAGCAACGCGCGCGCTGCGGCCACCGCGAGCACGACGGCCCTGTCCGCCAGGCCGCCGGTGGCGAGGACCGTCGAGGACACCCCCTGGCGGTCCGGGTACAGGCGGAGCAGCGGGTCGTTCCCCTCGTAGGTGCACGTGTCGATCCACCCGGCGTCGGTCGCAGCCCGAACGTGGTCGGACAAGGCCAGGTGCAGCTGGATCCCCGGGGAGTACCGCGCCAGCTCCTCGTCATAGGTCGTCTTGAGGGCGAAGAGGCCTCCGGCCCCCCGCACCAGGAGGATGACGGCCACTGTCCGGACGCCGACGCCCAGCGTGTAGACGTGCAAGCGGCCCTCGGAGCGGAACCGGTCGCACATCTGCCGGAACCACGCGGTCTCGCCCGGCTGCGTTGCCGCTGCAACGCCGGACCGCCGCTTGTACCCTGCGGCCTCCAGGCCGAGGAGCAGATCGACGGCCGCCGGGTCCCCGCTGCGGTCACGGAGCTCGGGCTCGCCACCCAGCTCCTCCCCCATCCGCCGCCCCATGCGCTCCTGGTTCCGGGCCCACTTCCTCGAGTGGCGCTGGCGCAGACCGGCGTCGTGCACCTCGCGGAGCACCGGCCGCTCCCACCGGTGGTACGGGCGCCGCGCCATGCCGAGCTGGTGTGCCGAACGAACCAGCTGGTCGGCAACCGGGCCGTCGTCGAGCCAGTCGAGCACCGTGATGCCGGGCAGCCCCGGGGACCGCAGGGTGCGCAGCATCACGGTCATCGCCTCCTCGGGCCGCTGCGGGTCCAGCAACGGCACGCCGCTGTACTGCATGCGGCGGACCTGCGTCACGAGCACGGGCCGTCGCACGGCCCGCCACGACGCCTCCACCTGGACGGCGAAGCATCCGTACCAGCGACCGGCCTCCTGTGCGCTGGCGACGAGGATGCGACGGCCGTTCGACAGGTGGTCGGCAGCCGGCACCAGGCACTCCGGCTCGAACAGCGGGTTGGGCTGGACGGCGCGCCCGGCCAGCGCCCGCCACGCGTCGATGTCCGCCGCATCGAGCGCGGCTACCGGGCGCAGGTCGCCGTTCACGACGGCACTCGGGTCGGGACGAAGCCGCGCAGATAGTCCGTGAAGCGCTCGCACACCTCCCGCCGGTGGGCGGCGACGGTGAGGGCGTGGTCGAGATCGTCGATGACGTCCACCTGCACCTGCTCGCCTTCGGCGTCGCCGGGCGGCCGTGCCAACCGGACGGCCGGGATCGCCTGGACCTCCTCGGTCCCGCACACGAGGTACACGCGGACGCCCGCCACCGCCAGCTCGTCGAGCCAGCTGCTCTCGTCGCCGTCAGCCCGGCGCCAACGCCACGCCCGCCGGGACTGGACCGCAGCCCGCACGACCGGGCCCGGCACCCAGCTGCGAACGGCGGGAACCCACTGGGCGCGGAGCTCGCACAGCCTCCGGCGCGGGGACATCCCCTCCCCCGCGGCCACCTCCGGCGGCGTGAAGCGAAGGATCGGGTTCACGCCGAGCACGGCGAGCGGGTGCAGCTCAAGGGCGCTCTCCAACGCCTGGTACGCCCCGGAGCACAGGCCGACGAGCACGGCCCGCTCCGGGCCACCCACGGCGTCGACGATCTCGGCCACGTCGTCGAAGGCCTCCGGTGCCCGGACGACGAGGCGGTGGTGGCCAGGGCGGGGGGCGCTGTCGCCGTAGCCGCTGAAGTCCACGCGCACGCACCGCAGGCCGGCAGCGGCGACACGCCGTGCGAGGTCGACCCAGAGCCGGGACGGTCCGACGTGGGGGTCCGTGCCGCTCGACAGGAAGACGACGGTCGGCCCGCTGCTCACCGAAGCGGCGTCGCCGACGGTCTCGATCCCGAAGAACCCGTGGTCGCCGAGTGACACCGCGCGCTCGTACACGGTCACCTCGCCGGGAGCCGACGGCCGGATCGGCACCCTCTCGGTGCCGGTGACCGACGGGGCACGCCGCCGGACCGCGCCGTCTGCCCGGCGGCCCGCGCCGTGCGCCCACCGTGCCGTGCCCGGTCGGCGGTCGGCTGCACGGGCTTGCGCCACGCCCGTGGCCGGGCGGACGTGGGACTCGGCGAGGTTCTGGAGCGTGGCATGCAGCCATGTGGCGGCCAACCGGGCCGTGGCCTCGGGCAAGCGGCGGTAGAGGGCGTCTACGTCGAAGCAGGCTTCCTGCTCCCCCGCGACCGTCTCGATCGTCTCCGCCCGGATGCCGGTGCCGTCGCCCCGGCCGGTCAGCGCGACGTGCGGCGGCGTCGAGCCCGGCCGGCGGACGACGAGCGCCCGCTGCACGTGGAGGGTCGACGGGATGCGGAGGGCGTTGAGGGACTCGGCCGCGGCGGCGTCGACCACGAAGCCCGGCACTTCCACCTTCCCGCCCGGGACCACGTCCCCCTGGCGGAGAGCGTGGAGCGCGTGCTGGCGCCGGAGGAAGGCCCGCCCGCTCTTCCACGGATCCCACAGCACGATGGCGTCCACATCCCGGCGCCGTTGCGCGGCGAGCGCCGCCACGAGGGCCCCCGACCGCACCCCGAGGAGCGCCATCGGCCCGTCGCACCGTTCCCGAGCGGCCGAGACCGCCTGGTCGACGCCGTCGAGCCAAGCGTCCGCGCGGGCGCTGCCGCCCGATGGACCAGCGGAGTCGCCCGTGCCCTCGTAGTCGAACCGGACGACGAGGACGCCTCGCGGTGCGAGCAACTCGGCCATCTCCCGGTGGAGGTCGTAGGCAGCAGCGTGCTCACCGAGGAGCGGCGGGCACAGCACGACTGCGGCACGCGGTCTCGTCTCGGGCTGGTGCACCCAGCCGAACAGCGGCCAACGGTTACGCGTGAGCCAGAGGGGTTGCGCGCCGTCGCCGTCGGCCAGGGCGTCGGGCCGGACGTGGGTCCCCCGGACCAGAGAGAGGCTCACCGGCATGTTCCCGTTCCCTTTATGGGCACGGGCGCGGGTGCATTGAGTGCCTGGACCGTGCCGCGCGGCGGTGCTCCCGCTGTTGACGCCCGTGCGCCGGCCCCCGTCCGCTCGGGGCACAGCTCGAGGGTGCGGCGGCCGCCCGGGGGGAGGTGGAACCACGAGTCCGACGCCTGATGGCCATCGACCCGGACCGTGACCCACTGGGCAAGCCGCCGAGTCTGGACGTCGAGGTGCCAGCGCCCGTCCGGTCCGCAGCGGGCAGTGGCCTCCAGGCCGAGGTCCGCTTCGACGGGGCGCGCCTGTCCCAATGGAAGATGCACGACCTCGGCCAGGGGCTCGGCCGCTGCTGCGCCGCCGGTGGGGACCGCGGACGGGACCGCGCCGCGCCGGCGCAGGGTCGCGACCACCGCGTCGTACGCGGGTGGTGCGAAGCGGAAGGCGTACGAGACGTCCCTCCAGCCGTCCAGGACCTCCTCCACGCCGATCGACCGCGAGCCGGCGGCCGGCACGTCCAGCAACACGTCGGCCCGCTCGACCGCTCCGGATCCCCGGGCCACCAAGGCCACCTCGAGCTCGGCGGCCAGCGGTTCGGGACGGTCGTTGAGGACGTGGAGGGCAACGCCGTTCAACCCCTCGTCCACCGCCAGCAACGCCACCGGGGCGAGCACTCGCCGCAACGCGTACCACGGGGCCTTGGGGCGCCCGGCTGCATCCACCAGCCCCCAGCCGGCACCGGGCCGGAGATCCGAGAGGGCCAGCACCAACGCGCCGTCACAGGTCGAGCCGGGCCGGCGCCATTCGGTGAACACCGACTCGGCCAACCAGGCGTTGACGGCCCGCCCGAGCTCGAGCGCACGCTCGGCGTCCTCGTAGCGAGCTTGGACCGGATCGATCCCGAACAGCGTGCGCAGGTAGTGCGCCCGGACGTCCTCCATGTCCCAGCTGCGACCGGCGTCGCGGTGGACCCCACGCTTCCACTCCGGGTCGTGCCCGGCGCGCTGGGCCCCTCCGCAGTGCTCCTCGATCGTGGCCGGCTCGGGCGGCGTGGACATCGCCAGGCACTCCGACGCGAAGCGCACCCCGGCGCGCCGGGCGTCCTCGGGGTGCCGCAGGTAGCCCCCCACTCCGAAGTACTGGCAGACGCCGGCGTCCATCCTGAACGGCGGGTCGCTCCCCCACGGATTGGACGGCACGTAGTGGACGCCGGGCACTTCCTCGGCCGCCACGCCGGCGAGCAGCTTGTCGAACAGCGGCGTGGCGCGGCGCTCACGATCGAGGCCTGCCATGGCCGCCACCTCCTCGACCTCCTGGTTGCCGCACACGACAGCCAGGCTGGGATGGCTCCCCAGCGATGCGAGGATCTGGCGGCACTCGGCAACCGCCTCGGCCTGGAAGGCCTCGTCGTCCGGCGGGTCGGTGAACGCGAACATGCAGTCCTGCCATACGAGGACCCCGAGCTCGTCGCAGCGGTCGTAGAAAGCGTCGCCCGGGTACACGCTCGTGCCGGGAACGCGCAGCATGTTCATGCCGCCGCGGCGCGCCAGGTCCAGGAGGCGGCTCTCGTCCTCCCCCCCCGCCGCGAGCGACACGGGGTCCGCCGGGAACCAGACCGCTCCCCGGCAGAACACCGGCCGGTCGTTCACGACGATCCGGAAGGCCCCGCCGTCCTGCTCGACCCGGACGTCGCGGAACCCGACGCGGCCGAGCGGCAGCGATCGCCCTCCGACCTGGCCGACGACCTCGTAGCAGGGCTGGTCCCCGTGCGTGTGCGGCCACCAGCGGTCAACCTGGGGAAGGGTGACGGCCCCGCGGAACGAGAGCCCTCCGCTCGTCTCGCTCCATTGGAGCGGGGCCGTCACCTCCCCTGCCACGAGGTTCGCCCACCCTTCCGCCGAACCCGGGACGTGGACCGCCCCGGGCAGGGTGAAGCGAACCTCGATGGTCCCGCCCGCACCCGGTCCGCACCGGGCACGCAGGCGAATGTCGGCGGCCGTGCCGCCGTCGATCGCGCACATCTCGACCGGACGCCACAGTCCGACGGGTGGCGGCACGTCCGCCCACCCGGGAATGCGCCCGAGCATGCTGGTCCGGAGCCAGCGCATCTGCTGGTGCTCGACCAGGTTGGTCTTCCATCGCGGGCGCGGCCGCCGGGCTGCCAGGAGCGGCGCCAGCGCGGCGCACCGCACCACCAGCTCGCAGGGGCCAGAGACGTCGTCCAGGGTGACGGTGACCGGGCGGTGCATGGTGGAGGACCGGGCCACGTGCGCGCCGTTGAACCACACGTCGGCGATGGTGGCGATGCCGGCGAGCACCAGGCGGTGCGGGCCCCCCGGACCGGTGAACCGGCAGCGATACCACCAGTCCTTCGCATCGAGCTCGTGGCGCGGGAGCGAACGTCCGGCGGCACGCCATGCCGACGCGACCGTCCCGGGGACGGGAGCCGGGATCCACTCGGCCGCGGCGTCGACCAGATCCTCCGGGGCGCTCCAGGAGCCCGCCGGGACGCCGGCGCACTCCCATCCCTGGTCGAGCTTCACCGCCGCGCTCATCTGCGGGCCAGCTCCGGCTCGTCCAACCGTTGGACGTAGGCACCGATGCTCCCGGTGATCCGGTCGATCCCGTCAGCCCAGGAGGCGGCCAGAGGCCCGAAGACCGCGGGGACGTCCACGCGCCGACCGCGAACGGCGCGCGCCAGGAGCATCTCGGCCGCTTTCATGCCCGCCGCCACCCCGTCCAAAGACAGCGCTCCGCCCGCCGCTCCGTGCACCCCGAGGGATTCCAGGTGGCGTCCGAACGACGCGGCGAGCTCGGCATTGGCTCCGCACTGGCGGACGGTGCCGAACGCCCACCGGTGGAACGCCTCCAGGCCGTCCCGGCGAAGGCCGTCCAAGTCCCGCGCAACCCGGTCCGCCATGCGGCTGACCGGGTTGCCCCGGGGCCGGCACGCCGCGCCCGACGCCGCCAGGCGTACCGTCGTCCGGGCATCCGCGGGTCCCGGCGCCAGCCGACCCGCCAAGCGAACCTGCAACGTGAACGGGGGGAGGTTCCCCCCGGAGGGAGCGGCAGGCAGCAACGCCTCGAAATCCTCCCCGCCGAGCTCGAAGTAGCCCGTGTTGTGCAGGTACCCGAGGCGTGCCCGCGCCACGTCCACGCACGCCGCCAGGATCGTGGTCTTCTGATGCGCCGTGCGGTAGGTGAGGCCGACCGTGTCCGGCAGCCACCACGCGTCCACGTCGAATGCCACAAGGTTCCCGAACGAGAGCTGCTCGACGACGTGCTGGCGGAGGGGTCGCCACACGTTGAGCTCGTCAACCTCGATGCCGTACAGCGCGGCCAGGGTCTCTTGGGGATAGGTGAACATGCGCCACTGGTCCCCGTCGAAGTCCGATGCCAGCGTGAACCCCAGCCCCGCGACGGGGTCGTGGCCCAGCGCGTGGATGGCCTCGATCCACAGGTCAGCGGCGCAGTTGGTCTCGGGCCATACCCGGTCGGGGCCATGAAGCGCGTGGCATTCGTACCCCGCCGGGTCCATGCCCAGGACGTCCACCACCGGCGTGCTCCCGCGTCCCTGCCGTGTCAAGCGAGTGAGCCCGCGAGGCCGAGCTGGTCACGAACGCCGGAGGGCCACGATGCCGGGTCCAAGCCGTGCACGGCCAGCAGCGCGACCACGATCCGATCGACACCAAAGGCGACACAGGCGCTGTGGGCCACCGCGCCGCCGGCCGTCTCGATGCCAAAGGGCACCCCGAAGTGGTCCCGGTGGCTGTTCGCCGACATGATCGCCGTCATCCCCTGCGTGCCCGGGATTGCGGTGACCCCTTCCATCTTCAGCTCCTCATCGAGCTGCCCCGCGGCGAGGACGGCTCCCACGCGGCCGAAGAACGGATCCGAGGCCGGGACGGCAGACATGTCGAGCCCGAGGCCGGACAGCATCCGTAGCCCGTGGGCGAGCCCCTCCTCGCGGTGGTTCCACGCTCCGTCCGCCGTTCCCACGTGGGCGATCTCGTGCATCACGAACGACTGCATGCGCGCCGCCTGGGGGCTCGGCTCGTGCCTGAAGCAGTAGCTCTGCACGTCGAACGTGCGGCCCTCGATCGGGAGCACGCCGGTGCAGAGCGGGTACACCCCGTGGCAGGCCGCCGATGCGAGCACGACGTCGGCCGGCTCGAGCAGCGCGGGCCAGTCACCGCCCGACTCCACCCGGCGCAGTAGCTCCTTGTGCTCGGGGTTCCCCCCGGAGAAGACGTGGACCGATCCCATCAGATCCGGGAACGACTCCAAGTAATTGGTGTGCGCGAACGTCGCTCGCCCCAGGACGGGAGGTAGGTGGAGGCGCCGCGCCCCGAGGCTGGCCCCCCACCGCCGGACCATGGCGCCGATGCCGTCGGCAACGTCCTGGTAGGTCCCCGAGCGGCCGTAGAGGCCGAGCACGCCCGTCGGGACGAGGAGCTCAGCGTCCACCAGGCGGCACACGAGCGACTCTGTGCCGGGGGTGCCGGGGGTGCCGGGGGTGCCGGCTCGGATGATGTCGGTCATTGGTTCCCCTCGGTTCCGGCCACCGGGTCCTTGGCGATGAGCAAGAGCTGCGCGTTGTCGCCCAGGATCCGATCGTTGCTGACCATGAGTGCGGCGCTGTGGGCGTCGCGGAGCTGCCGGCCCAGGCTGAACGGGGTGCCCTCCCGGTAGCCGTCCATCCCGCAGATTCCGAGCGCCCCGGTCACCACGTCGACGACGAGCTTGGACGCACCGACCTTCAGGGCGTTGAGGGCGACGGCATCGCCGACGCTCTCAGCCCGCCGGCCCCCGGCCCCCTCGTCGTAGCGAGACAGCGTGGACGCCACCAGAGCTGCCAGCTGCTGGTAGACGACGTCCAGCTCGGCAAGCCGCCGCGCGCCGGGGGGGACCGTCCCGGGATCCTGGCGGGCCTTCTTCCGCACCAGAGCTCCTGCCTTGCCGACTGCGGCCGACGCGATCCCCAGCCACACGTGGCTCCACAGGATGTGCGAGTAGGGCAGCATCGTCTCGGCGGCGATGTCCGCGAACGGGTCGGAGAGGACCATCGGGACGGACCCGGTGGCCCGGACCACGAACCCCGGGCTGCAGGTGCCGCGCAGCCCGAGCGTGTCCCATTGGCCGACCTGCTCGAGACTCAGCTGGGGCTTGACGCAGGCCACCAGGACCTGGTCGCCCGGCGGGCTGTCCGGGGTGCGACGGGCCGTGACCAGCACTGCGTCCGCCTGCGCCCCGTAGGAGACCACCGGCGCCTGCTTCTCCAGCTCGAACGAGCCGTCCTGGACGTGCAGCGCGCAGCTGCTCTCGCGCAGCCGACCGCCGATGCCCGCCTCCGTGGTCGCGGACGCGATGAGGAGCTGGCGGTCGGCAACGTCGCCCAGGAAGCGCCGGAGCGCGTCGGTGCGCCCGTGGCGGGCGAGGCACGCCACCTGGAGGTGGTGCATCGCCAACACCATGGCGCTGGACGCGCACTGGCGTGCCAGCACCCCCACACCGGCGGACACCTCGCCGAGCGTCGCCCCGCCTCCGCCGAGATCGCCGGGGACGAGCGCGCCGAGCACCTCTGCCTCGCGCAGGGCGGCGAAGGTCTCGGTCGGGAAGCGCGCCGAACGGTCCACGTCGTCGGCGTGGAGCCCGGCAACCTCCCGTGCGACGCGCCCGATCCCGTGAGCTGCCGTCGTCCTCTCCGCATCGCGGGTGACGGCCGTGGTCATGCCGGCACCTCCATCGCCTCGAGGGCGGCCAGCGCCCGGTGCAGGGACCCGATCGACGAGAAGGTGCTCTTGCGCAGCATCGCTTCGGGGAGCTCCACGTCGAACGCGTCCTCGAGGGCGAGCATCACGTTCACGCTGGCGTGAGAGGTCATCCCCGCCTGGAACAGATCGTCGTCCTCGGACAGCGTGCTCACGTCCACGGGGAGCCTGGCGTGCTCGGCCAGCACATCCCGGATCCGCTCGCTGAGCTGGCTGGTCGTGGTCATCTCTGTCGTCCTCCCCTTGCTGTGGGTTCGAGCGCGGTCCTCGGAGGCCTCGCCGGGCCAGCGGTGGCCGGGAACGGGCGTGTCGCACAGTGCGGCCACGGCGATAGCGGGCGTGTCGCACAGTGCGGCCACGACGGCAACGGCAACACCGGCTTCGTGGCTGAGGCTGACGCTCATCGCTCCGATCCCGCGCCGTGCGGCCATGGCGGCTGCCCGGCGGTGCAGCCGGATCCGGCACCCGCCGCTCGGTTGACGCACGACCTCCATGTCCACCCATTGCGGACGGGCGGCGGCGGGCTCGAGGATCTTCAGGACCGCCTCCTTGGCGGCGAACCGGGCGGCAAGCGACGCGGCAGCCCCGGCCGCGTGGTTGCCGCCCCGGCTGCTGGCGATCTCGGCTTCGGTGAAGATCCGGCGGAGGTAGCGGTCCCCGAAGGCGCGGCAGGACGCGGCCACGTCGTCCACCGACGCCAGGTCCACGCCGACGCGCACGGTCCGTCCCTCCCAGCTGCTCGTCGACGCGGGCACGGCCTCGGGAAGCTCAGCCATCGAGCGCCTCCACAACCTGGCGGACCAGCGCATCGGCGTCCCGGTCGCACGGCAGGGGAACGACCTCGCGCACCGACCGGACGGCCCATGGCGCCTGCGGCGCAATGGACCGGGATGCGCTGGCGCGCCTGGCAGCCGCTTCCAGATGGGCGGCCACCTCGCACCCTCCGTCATCGCCGATGCACGGCGTGGCGACCACAAAGGTGGATGGCCCGACCCGTGCGACCAGGTCGTCGAACCGGAGCTCGCTCTGGAGCTCCGCCGCGACCGCCGCCAGCACGTCCTCGGACGGCACCGGGCCCGTACCGCCTGCCCGGGCCAGGCGGATCGCGACGACCGCCAGGGACCAGCCGGCGCCACGCGTGGCCCCCAGGACCCGACCCACCTTGCCCAGGAGCACCGCTGCCGACGGGAGCCCGGTCACGGGGTCACGATCCGACAGGAGCGCGGCGACGAGATCCCGCCCCGGCGCCCGCCCCCCCGGGAGAGGAAGGGCTCCGGCGGCGCGCAGCCCGGCGAGGTTCTGGCGCGGTACGACGGATCCTCCCGTCTCGCCGGGCAGCGAGCCCAGCGACACCCTGCGGTCGGCGATCCTCGGGTCCGTGGGATCGACGACGGTCCCGGCCTCCTGCCGCCACGCCCGGAAGGGCGGGTAGAGGGAGGGCGGGGCGTACCCGTTGAGGCGTGAGCCGTTGAGGCGTGAGCCGTTGGCCGCCATCTCAGGCCCTCCCGCCTCGAAGGCCGCCACCACGACGACCATCCGGGCCGGGGCGGCCGGCACGTTCCTGGCCCCTGCGGCATCGGTCCGAGGGGCCGCGGTCGGAGCGGCATCGGTCCGAGGGGCCGCGGTCGGAGCATCCGCCGGCGGCCCACTGGCTCGCCGGGCGACGGTCGCCCGTGCCACCGAGGCCAGGTGCCCGATCTCCGACCGCACCGACGGCACCGCGAGCAGCGCCAAAGGGGGCACGACCAGGAGCAGCGACCACGGCATGGGCGTCACGGCGATGAACATCGGCGGCAGCAGCGCGGCCAACGGGAGGACCAGGCGCCGGTACCTGATGGCCGCCAGTCTGTGCGCCGCCCGGTGCGTGTAGGCCGTCGAGCTCACCGCCAGGACGCTGGCCACGCCGAACCCGGCGATGCCCAGCTGCCGGATCAGCACCAGCGATCCGGCGGTGACGATCGCCACCTCGATGGTGGCCGTGACCGCCGGGGCGAGGTTCTGTCCGTAGGCGTAGAGCAGGGTCCGTTGGACCGAGACCGGCACGCGCAGCGTCGCCCAAACCGCCAGCAGCACGTACACCGGAAGCGCCGGGAGCCACGCCCGGCCGAACACCGCCGGCACCGCCCAGTGGGCGACCACTCCGAAGGCGGCAAACGGCACCGCGGCCGCCACCATGAGCAGCAGCGTGCCCTCCTCGAGCGCGCTGGACAGGCGCCCGGGACGGTCCTTGCCCGCCTGGGAGATCGCCACCAGCCCGATGCGGTGGACGCCCCGATCGGTGAAGTTCAGCGTGCCGACCAGACGCTGGGCGAAGTTCACCAGCCCGACGCCCACCGTCCCGGCGTAGGTCCCGACGATCATCGTCAGGATCGCCGAGCGCGCCCCGCCCACCCATGTGGTGATGGCGTAGGTCCTGCCGTGCACGAACAGCTCCGACGCCGTGCGGCGCGACCATGCGATCCTCGGCCACAATCCCGACAGGGCCATGCTCCCCACCAGCAGCCAGGTCTGCCATGCGAAGAACCCGGCGATCAGAGCCCAGGGGCCCGCCCCGACCATCGCCAGCGGGAGCGCCGTCGCGTAGAGCGCCACGTCGCCCCCGAGCTCGAGCAGGCCCATCCGCCGGTAGGCGAAGCTCCGCTCGATGCACGCCTGCATGGGAGCCCACAGGACGTTGACGGGCACGCTCAGCAGCAGGATGCGCATGGGGACGACCACCCCGTGGGGTCGCAGCCACGGTGCGACGGCAAAGGAGAGCCCCATTCCCACGGCCACCACCACCAGCGAGCTGCCCAGCAGCACCGTGAACACCTCGTCGTACCGGCGGCGGGGCAGTGGCCCCGGTTGCCGGACGAGGAAGACCTCGGCTCCCATCTGGGCCAGCGCGGTGGCGAACAGGACGTAGGCCGCAGCCCCGCTGTAGATCCCGAAGTCCCCCGGCCCGATCCGGCGCATCACCAGCACAAGGCCGGCCAGTCGGATGCCCAGCCCGATCGCTTCGCGCCCGGCCAGGTAGGCGCCGCTGCGGAGCGCCACGTCCCGCAACGTGCGTCCGGCGGTCTCCGAGGCCGGCCCCGGGCTGGTACCCGGTGCAGCGGCAGTCCGACCTCGCGCGGCGGCCATCGGCCGCGTCAGCGCGCACGGAGCTTCACCACCGCGGCGCGGAGGAGCTCATCGGCCTCGTGCCCGCCGTTCAAGGGGGCGACGACATGGGCGGACCGCACCCTGAGCTGCGGGTCGGACTCCACGGCGGCGCGCACGAGACCGGCGAGGTGATCCTCGACCTTGGATGCGTTGGCAGCCCCCGGGGCCAGCGGGATCACCGCCACGAAGGACAGCGCGCCGATGCGTGCCACGGGGTCGTCGAACCGCAAGCCCCGCCGGAGGGCCTGCGTGACCTCCGCCACCACGTGCTCCCCGCGGGTTGCGGGGCCGTCCACGGCAAGGGCGACGACCGCCAGCTCACCGCTCAACGCCGTGCCCGCACCCAGCAGCCGCCCGGCCCGTCCGAGGAGCGTCCCGAGCGGCACGAGACCGGCCACCTCCGGCTCTTCGGTGAGAAGTGCCCGGAACGTGTCCCCGTCCGCGACGCCCACCGGACCCTCGGGCTGGGACGGGCGGCCGGCGGGTGCCGGCTGTGCGCCGCCGGGACGCGTCCGGATTGTCCGGCTTGACCGCGGCACGCCGATGGTGCCCGCCGGCGGCGGGAAGGGTGGCGGGGCGGGAGGCAGCACCTCAGCGGCCGGGCGGTCACCCGGCGCCGCCGGCTGGACCCGGAGCTCGGCGCGGACCACCTGGCGGGCCTGGACGTACGAGTTGAGCCGCTGGGCGACGCGGGCCAGCAGCTCGAGCTCGGCCATCCCGAACGCAGCCACCATGGGGTCGGCCACACCAAGGACGCCCGAAGGATGGCCCTGCGCCGTCATCCCCAGAGGCACGGCCGCAACGGCCAGGCGGAGGAGCGGTTCGCCCGGCTGCCCCGTGTCGAGCTGGACGGTGCGCAAGAGGGACTTTCCCTGCGCGAGCCCGGGATCGGACCACAGCTGGCGCACCAGGCCTTCCACCTCGGCTGCGTCGAGCCCGTCCGGCTCGCTGGCGGACGGATAGGTTGCGGTGGCAAACGTCTGGGGGCCGGCGGCCAGGGCCACGAATGCAACCGCGCTCTGGCACCCGGTCCTCGCCATCCGCAGGAGGTTGCTCGTACCGCCGCTCAGATTGTCTGGCATCCTCGCCCGTTCCCTCGGTCCCTTGGTCGGCCACACGGCGCCCCGTCGGCGCCCGCTCGACCGTCGCCATCACGGTACGGACTGCACGTCCCAGCCCCGTCTGTGGCGCGTCCCACCCCGCCCGCTTCCTACCGTCGTGTGACGGATCTGGCGGCGGACGCGGCGACTGGCGGCGCCTTTGGCGCCAGCGCGCGTCCCAGTGCCGCCTCGGCCGCCGGGAAGCCTGCGCCCGTAATGGCCCAGTTTCCGTAGTCCCACAAGATGCTGATCCGGACGTGCTCGGCCCTCTCCCAGCTCAGCAGGTGGGCCACGAAGGCGGGGTCGTCCCCGCCGCCTCCTGTGCTCGCCGGTACGACGCCCCACATCGCCACTGCAAGCGGCCGGCGGACGGACCGGGCGAAGGACGCGGCCCATGCCGGCCCGCCGCGCTGTCCCAGCAGCGACCCCCAGCGTGTGGCGGCTGCCGATCGGCGAGGTGTGGACCGGTCGAAGACGACGGCGCCGATCAGGTCGACAGCCGAGGAGCCGGGGTACATGGCCGCCGGGCTCACGGGCGAGGTGTCGCCCCCGACCACCCACTCGAAGGTGAAGTGCGCACCGGAGACCGCCCCCATCACCTGGTGGATGTGGTCCCAGAACTGGACGTAGGAGCGAGCCGCCGCCGCAGTGGCCACGTACCACGGCTGGGCGGCGTCGGCCGGATCCCACCCGATCATGAGCACCGCCGAGCTGAGCCCGTCCTGGACGAGACGCTGGGCCAGCAGGCTGAACTGACCGTCGTAGACGCCCGTGGCGCCGGCGGCCAGCGTGGCGCCGGTGGTCGGCAGCATCGGCACCCCGACGACCAGTTGGAAGGGACCCCCCCTCCACTGGGCGGACAGCCAGCTCGGATCGGTGATCGTGGTCCACGACGACCCGGACAGGAAGTCCAGCGCATAGCGGAATCCGTCGCTCAGCGCCTGGTCGGCGGCGACCGCCCCGCTGAGGGCGCCAGGGCCGGCATAGACCCCGGTGACGGGGGTGGCGGCGGCTGTCGTCGGTGCTGACGTGGCGGCCGGCGGCGAGCCGCCGCCCGGCGAGCCGCCGGCATGGCGCTCCGTGGTCGTGGTGGATCCGGCCGCGTCCCTGGCCGGCGCTGTCCCCGCTCCAGGGCGGGACAGCGCGACGGTCCAGGCGGCAACCACGAGCACCGCCAGCAAGACCAGCGCGATCCAGGCGGCAGCCCGGCGACGGCGGGTGCGGCGGGTCCCGCGGCGCCTCATCCCACGGCCCCCGCGCCCAACCGCACGCGCCCCAACCCGCCGGAGAGCACGAAGAGCCGCCGGTCACCCAGGACCGCCGACGGCTCGTCCGCCCTGACGACCCCCGGTACGGTGACCGCCATCAGCGCCCAGAGCATCTGGGGCATCCCCCCATTGCTGAGAAAGGGCCACATCGAGCTCATCACGAGGAGCGAGACCGTGGAGGCCGCGGTCGCCAGGCCCAGTGCCCGCTCCAGCCGGTCCGAGGACTTCGCCGCCTGCAGGGATCCCCGGAGCATCGCCACGGCGAGGCCGCCGAACATCAGCAGCATCGGGACGCCGCCCTCCACGAGGAACGAGATGTACTGGGACTCGGGGTACTGCCACTGCACCGATGGGGGCAGCACGACGCCGTAACCGGTCAGCGGGCGGGCGCCGATCGCCGGCAGGTACTGCCTGGTCCACACCGACCAGCGGAAGCTCACGGTGTTGGGCACCCACGAGACGCGACCGGTGCCGGCCCCGCCCCCCAGCTCCCGGGCCAGCCGCTCGATGAGCACCGGACTCACGGCAACGGCCACGGCGGCAACGGCCAGCAACAGCCAGCGCGTCAGGCGGCCGTCGGTGTCGTAGCGCCGGGCCAGGATCAGCATGCTGACGATCAGGCACACGATGGCCGACTGCTCGACGGTGAGGGCGAGGGCCAGCCCGCACAGGATCCCGGTCACCAGGAACCAGCGGCGCCTGCGCACCTCCACCTTGGCGAACCACATCGTGACCAGGACGAGCAGCACGGGGAGCAGGTAGCCGGCGAGCGCGGCCCAGTTTCCGAACGGGCCGGTCACCCGCTGCAGCGCCCCGGCTGTTGCTCCGGTGCCCGGTGTGAGCCCCCCCGTGATCTTGGCGATGAACGACGTGACGGCCGACACGCCCGTCTTCTGCACGAGCGCGAGCAGGGTCACCGGGATGGTGGCGAAGAGCAGCGCCGCCACCACCAGCCGGCGTTCCCCACTCGTCCGGACAGCCTGGCGGATGCCCCGGTAGACGAGGAAGAACTGGAGCTGCCCGAAGACGGTCCCCCACTGGTCCAGGACCAGATGCTCGTGGAGGGTCACCTCGGAGTAGGCGCCGAAGGCTGCCCAGCACAGCCCGTAGGCGAGCAGCACCCAGTCGAGCAATCCCCACGGGACGGCGTCCTGGCGCCGGACGAAGACGATCAACGTGAGGCCGATCCCCCCGATGATCAGCTCCGAGAGCCGGATGTGGGGGATGGGGAACCCGCTCGCCAACCCCGAGGTCATTGGGACCAGCGTGGCGAGCATCACCGCGCCGATGATCGGCCAGAGCAGCACCAGGCCCACGCCTGCGGCGGCGATGACCAGCGCGACGGCGTCCTTGGGCTTGGACACGCCGAGGAACCCGGCGGCAAACGCCACGGTGGCCGCCGCCAGGGCGATGAGGACCGGTCGGGGCTGCCGCCCGAGCCATCCCGATCGCTCCGGTTCGGCCCGTGGGCGAGCCTGGGCTACGAACCGCCCGCCGGCCGGCAGCGCCGCAGCGCGGCGCGGGCTCCCGGGCCGGCTCGAGCCGGCGACCGCCGGAACGTCAGTCGGAGCCATCGGTGACCGGCATCACGTCCGCCGGCACCAGGACCGCCCACACCGGCTCACGGTCGAGCAGCCGCAGGCGCTCGGCCGCCTCCGCAACCACCCGCGCCCGCTCCCCGGCCCCGACCACGAGGATGATCTGGCCCGCGCCGTCGCTCAGCGCCTCGGGCGCCACCTCGAAGGTGGTGCCGACCGCCATCCCGCCCCTGCCCTGCAGGGGCCACGCCGCGCCGAGGTCCCGCGCCAGGTCCTGGGCGACCCGTTCTTGTGCCCGGCGGAGCGGCACGACCGTCACCGGCTCCTCCCCGGCCCGGGAGACGGCCCGTGCAAGCTCGGTGGTCGAGATCCCGCCGGGGATCATGGTCGCCGAGCACCCGGCTGCAGCGCTGAGTGCATCGAGGTCGTCAACCCGGCGGTCGGCGCGTTCGGCCAGCAGCGCGCCGGCCCCGCCGACGACCAGGCCGAGCAGGGTCCCCATGGGCAGCCCGTACTTGCGCAGCGAGCCGCTCCGGCTCGCCGTGTGCGGGGTGGAAACGAGCGAGATGGACCCGCGCGCGATGGCCGGTCCCGGCGACGCGGCCGCGGTGAGCACCCGGGCGACGTCGTTGGCCCCGGCCAGAGCGGCTGCAGGGCTCGGCGCCGAGAAGTGGACGTCGAGCAACGACGTGCCGGCAACGGCCTGGACGTTGATCTGCCCGGCCACGCTCGACGCAGGGACGCCGGTCAGGTTGCCCACCCGCTGGAGGAGCGACTGGTCGTCGGGGATGAGGGCTGCGTAGGTGACGGCCAGCACCTCGGCGCCGTTGGCGCTGGCGGCAACCGATGTGGAGGCGCCGGACTTGACCTCGAACACCGAGGTCGCGCTGTAGGTGGTCCCGCCGCGCCCGCCGGCCACGAATCCTCCGAGCGCTCCGGCGATCACCCCGGCCACGATGATCCACACGCGCCGACGGGCCCACGCCCACCGCTGCCCCGCCTCTGCCGACGGCTCGGGACCCGAGGGCGCGCCCGGACGGCGCCACCGCCGGGACTCCTCGGGCGGCGGAGGCGGCTGCTGCCCGTGGGCGCTCCCGTACCCGGCCGGCGCCGCCGGCCAGAGTGCGGGTGGCGGGGCGGGGACCAGCGAGGTCCGTCCCGGAACCGGGCCCGCTCCTGGGGGCGTTGAGGACGGCTGGCGGTAGCCGGAGGGAACCTCCGGAGCAACCGCCGGCGCCACGGGGATGGGGATGGGGATGGGATCCGTGGCGACCGGCGGCAGCCCCGTAAGGGCCCCGTGGGGCGAATGGCTAAGCGTTGGAGGCAGGGCGACGGCGCCCGAGGGCGCCCCCCGGGTTGCGGGGGCCCACATCAGGGTGTGGATGCACGTCCGGCTGCCCCGGATGGAGCAGGCCGACTCGGCGACGGTGCCGGGGGTCCCGAACGCGGCGCGCGGGAGCGCCTCGAGCCAGGCGCCGACGAGCGCGCACGACTGCGCGGCGTCGAGCGACCCGCCAGGGCCACTCCGCACCACGAGCGTGTCCCGCCGTGCCCGTACGACCTCGACGGCCATGCCCAGGGACCGCAATCGCGGAACCGCGGCTCGGGCCATGGCCTCGACGGGGTTCGCCGACGACGCCACCGCCGGGCTCAGCGCCTCGGCGGCAACCTGCCGGCCCGCGGCCTGGGCGGCTTCCAGGCTCCTCGGCTCGTGCACTGCGGAGCCGGGGTGCTGCGCTGGGGTCAGGGTCATCGCACAGCCTCCTGCGCCTCGGCCCGCCGCCGGTTCTTGTGGTCGTACATCTCGCGGTCGGCCCGCGTGATGAGGGAGTCGGGCGACTCGTCACCCGATGAGGTGCTGACCCACCCGACCGAAACGCCGATGTCGAGCACCAGGTCGCCGAACCGGTACGGCGCCGAGAGGACCTTTCGGAGCCGGGCCACCACGGCGTCGCCGTCGGACAAGCGGGACTCGGTCACGTGCGCCACGACGAATTCGTCGCCCCCCAGGCGTGCCACGACGTCCTCGCCGCGCACGGCCCGCTCGAGGCGTCGGGCGACCGCACGCAGCACCTCGTCACCGGTGTCGTGCCCGTGCTCGTCGTTGATCTCCTTGAACCGGTCCAGGTCCAGGTAGATCAGGGACACAAACCCTCCCCGCCGGGTGAGCCCGTCAAGCATGCGCCGCAACGCGTCGATGAGCAGGTACCGGTTGGCAACCCCGGTCAGCGGATCGTGGAGGGCGTAGTGCGTCAAGTGCGCCTGGCGCTCCCGTTCCGCCGTCACGTCTCGGAGCACGGCGATCGCACCGTCGCCGCCGTCAACCCGCAGGGGGTGCGACGAGACCGACACGTAGCGGCGGACGTCGTCGTCCACGAGCAGGAACTCTGTGGTGACCGGGACGTCGTCGAGCATCGAGCGCACCACGGGGTGCTCGTCCACGCTGAGGGCGTGTCCTTCGACGGTCTGCAGTCGGACCCGCGCCGGCAGTGGGGCGCCCACCTGCAGCTCGTCGTCGGAGAGCCCTTGCAGGCGGCGCGCAGCCCGGTTGGCGACCACGACCGTCCCGCGGGCGTCGCAGCAGATGATGCCGTCTTCGATGTGGTCGAGCAGCGCCTGGATCCCTCCCTGCGCCCCCTGCGCCGACTCTGCGGAGCCTCCCGGGTGCCCGGGACGCACCAGGGTGATGAAGCAGTCTCCGGCGAACCGGCTCTCGACTCTGCGGCCGACGGCGTTCAAGAGCGCCGCTGGGTCCGCCCCGGCGACGTGGACGCCCCGGCCGGAGCCCGCGGCACCGAGGAGCTGCTCGACGAGCGCGCCGTGATCTCCAGCACCAGGGGTCCCCGGCGCCGGCACCAGCAGTCGGGTCGCGTCCTCGCCCAAGACGGTGTCCATGGGGAGCCCGGTGAGGTCGGAGAAGGTCTGGTTGACCAGGACGATCGTCCCGTCGCTGCGGGCCACCACCAGCCCGTCGGGAAGGTGGTCGAGCAGCTCGCCGACGAACGGCTCACCGCCCGGCGCCGTCCGCTGGGCGCCCGCATCAGGTCCGGCGGCCTGACCGGCCGGAGCCGCCGGTGCGCCCTCGACCGAGGCCGCCAGCGCCAGCAGCCCGGACCGCTGCTCCTCGTCCAGCTCGGGGAGCCATACGTCCACCACGCCGAGGAGCCCCGTCCACCGCCCCTGGTGCCAGACCGGCGCCACCACGCACGCCAGCGACCACTCAGGTGAGGCGGCCGACAGGTCGTCTGTGGACTCGGCGCTCCAGAACAGCCCTTGGCCCCGCGCTGCGGGGTGACTGAGGCAGCTCCGGGCGAGCGCGTGCACGCGCTCCTCGGCGTCGTCGGGGCGCATGACGTCGGACACGTCCGCGGTCACCGCCCCGGCGGCTGTCACGAAGAACGCACCCACCCCGAGGCAGAGGTCGCGGGCTAGTCGGAGCGTCTCATCCATAGGCCTGTTCGTTGGCACGGCTCCGACGGTACGGCGGCCCGGTCCCAGCAGCGTCCCACGGTCGCAGGGACCGGATCGTGCTGATCGCCACGCGTCCCGGCCGCGTCCACCCGACCCCTAGGACACTCGGCAGACGGGCCCTCCGTACCGTGACCGCCATGGTGATCTCCTACGTCGTGCGGCTACGGCCCGATGCCCTGGCGGACGGCCGGTTCGTTGGCGAAGTGGAGGCGGTCACGAGCCGGCAACGAACGCGCATCCGCACGTTGGAGCAACTGGCGGCCTTCATCCTGGCCACGATGCCGACCCAGGTCAGTTCGAGCTCTGCCGCCCGGCAGCTGGCGACCGAGGAGGACGGCAGCGCCGGCGGGCTTAGCGCCGGCGGGCTCAGCGCCACCGAGCTCATCGGAGGTCAGGACTGGTGAGCACGCTCCCCGTTCCCCCGATCATCGTCACACCCTCCCGCGCCGACGCCGCGAGCCTCGGCCGCGACGGCACGGTCGGCGCCGGGTACCTGGCCGGAACTGCCCGCGCCGGACGGCGGCGGCTGGCGCTCGTGTTCGCCGCCGGGGACGCCGTCGGCCTCGGCGCGGCGGCCACCGTGCTCGCTCTGGCCGGACCCTGGCACGCGACCGCGCACGCCCCGCTCGGCCGGGTGGCCGCCGGGTTCCTGGCCGCCGTCGCAGTGCTGGCCGTCCTCGCCATCAAGGGGCTGTACCGGATCTCGGCGGGCAGGATCGCCCCCCGCGTGGCCGACGACGTGGGCGCGATCCTGGCGGCGCTGGCCACGGCCGGAGCCGTGCTGTTCGCGCTCGACGGCATCGGGACGCTGCGGGGCTGGGTGCCGCCTGCGGAGGTGGGCGGCCTCCTCGTGCTGGCGGCCGTCGCCATCCCCGCCGTCCGGGAGCTCGCGCTGGCCATCGCGGCGCGCCACCCGGCCAATGTGCAGCGCGTGGTGATCGTGGGGGGAGGGTTCGTCGCCTCCTACCTCACAGCCCGCCTGTCCCGGTCCAGATTGGTCGACGTGCTCGGAATCGTGGACGACACAGCCTTCGCCGGTCGCCGCCGCCTGGGCTCCATGGCCGAGCTCCCCAGGATCTGCGCTGCCCACGAGGTCGACCGCATCGTGGTGGCCTTCTCGGGGCGGCACCCGGCCAAGAGCGCCTCGGTGCTGCAGGCAGTGCGGGGGCTCGTCGAGATCGACGTCGTCGTCCGGTACTTCGAGCTGGCGAGCTGGGAGAGCCGCGTCTCCGACGTGACAGGGCTGGCCCTCCTCAACATCGGGCGCGAGCCGGGACGGGCGTCGCGTGCCGTCAAGCGCCTCGTGGACGTGGCGGTGGCGACCGTGCTCCTCGTCGCATTGAGCCCCCTGCTCGCCGTCACCGCATTGGCCGTCCGTCTCGAGTCGGGCGCGCCGGTCCTGTTCCGGCAGGTCCGGGTCGGCCGTGGCCGGCGGCAGTTCGAGATCCTCAAGTTCCGCTCCATGCGGTCGGCGCCGGGCGCCCATCCCGCGGCCCCGGCGGACCCCGGTGCCCCAAGGGACCCCGGTGCCCCAATGGACATGGCCCGTGCCTACCGGGACGCGGACACCTCCGATCCGGACGACCCCGGCCGGACGCCCCTGGACACCGAGCCCGACATCACCCGCGTGACCCGGACGGGCGCGCTCCTGCGCCGCACCGGCATCGATGAGCTGCCGCAACTCCTCAACGTGCTGCGGGGGGACATGTCCCTCGTCGGCCCGAGGCCGTTCATTCCCGAGGAGTGCGCCAGCCTGCAGGGGACAGTCGAGCGCCGCTTCAACGTCCGTCCGGGGATGACCGGATTGTGGCAGGTGTGCGGGCAGCACGAAGTCGGCTTCGACGAGCTGTGTCGGCTCGACGTGCAGTACGCGACGTCGTGGTCCATCCGGGGAGACCTGCGGGTCCTGGCCCGGACCCCGGGACGGCTCGTGCGGGGAAGCCGGTGACCTCCCTCGACTCCGGCCGACGCCAGGTGCGCTCAGCGGCGGCCGGCCGGTCCACCCCGGCTGCGGCGGGCCCACCCGCCCCAGCCGGCCTCCATCGCCCACCCGGCCTCCATCGCCGCCCGCTGCTCCTCCCAACGCCGCTCCTGGGCCCGGCGGGCTTCGGGGGCCGCGTCGCGCAGCGCGTCGTAGCGCTCGTCGGCCGCCCGGAGCGCGTCCGCGAGGGCTCCTCCCTCGTTCCGCGCGTACAGGGCGAAGGGGAACGCGTCCCGGCCGACCGGCCAGTCGCTGACCACGAGGGGACGCCCGGCCCACACCGCCTCGCAGGCGGCGCGCATCACCGAGGAGGGCTCGGTCGTGAGGCTCACGACGACGTCGCAGCCGTAGACGGCATCCCGGTAGCGGCTCTCGTCGAGAAAGCCCAGGAGCGTCACGTTGCCCGGCAGGCGGCCGGGCTCGAGCCCGGCAACCGCAGGGGGGTCCCCGGTCATCAGGACGTCCACGTCGGGGAGCTGGCGGGCGGCGTCCAGCACGGCCTCCCACGGCTCGTCGGAGGCGAAGCGCCCGACGTAGAGAGCTCGCAGGCGACCTCGGCGGCCGGTGGGCCGCAGCTGCCAGTCCCCCGGCGCCTCGTGGACGACGACGGCCCGGGCTCCCCAGGACTCGACGAGGGCTCTCCACGGCTCGGCGGCCACGATCGACAGGTCGGCTTTCCGGGTCACCCACCGGTGGACCTGCTGGAGCCTTGCGGCCACGCGGTCGCCTTGGGCTCCGAAGGCACCAGGGTGGCTGTCGAGGACCACCCGGGCGCCGACCAGCCGGCCGGCGGCCAGTCCCACCACGGCCGCCACGCTGGGCGGGTTGGTGACGACCACGACGTCCGGTCGCCGGCGCGCCACCTCCCAGACGGTGGCCCCGGCGCTGAGCGCCCACCGGACCAGCACCGGCGGGCGGCGGGTCCCGACCGGGAACAAGCAGCGGGCGTCCCCGCCGAGGGCCGCCGCCAGCTCCCGGGACCGGCCGCTGACCGCGCCCCACGCGACGAAGTAGACACCCCCGGCCTGCCGACGGCCTCCGTGGTGGTGGCCACCGTCAACCGGGCGGACCGCCTGGAGACGCTGGTGGACACGGTGCTGGCCGACCCTGCCGCCCTCGAGATCGTGGTCGTGGTCGATGGCCCAGATCATGCCTCTCTCGAGACCCTCCGGCAGCTGGCCGTGACGCGCCCCCGCCTCGTGGGGTTCGGCGTTCCTCGCGGCGGCCAGCTCCCCGCCCTGGACGCCGGCGTCCGGCGCGCCCGGGGTGACGTCGTCGTCCTGCTCGACGACGATGTGCTCCCGTTCCCCGGGACGATCGCCCGCCATGCCGCGCTCCACCGAGATGCCCGGCGTACGGTGGCGGTCGGGCCGATGCCCGTCGTCACCGGGGGGCCCGGCTCCAGCGTCGCCACCCGGCTCTACGCGGCCGCGTACCTCGGGCACGTGGACAACATCTGCGGTCCGCACCGCGATGTGCTGGTGCCCCTGTGGGCCGGCAATCTCTCCCTGCGACGCGAGGACTGCATGCGAGTCGGCCTTGCCAGCTCCGAGTTCCGGGCCAACTTCCATCAGGACAGGGATCTCGGGTACCGCTTCGCGGACGCCGGGCTCGTCGGCCTGTTCGATCCGGACCTGCGGGCCGGGCACCACCACCGCCGGAGCGACGAGCAATTCCTCGCCGACGCCGCCCGGCAGGGAGAGGGCCTCGTCGCCCTGCACAGGGTCCATCCCCACCGGCTGGGCCCCTTCCGGCTGCGCTCGGTGGCCGACGGGCTGTCCCCCGTGCTCCGGATCGCCGTCGCAGCGTGCGGGGCGACCCCCCTGGCACGGCAGCTCGCCCGGGGGTTCCTGGCCGTCGGGCGGCAGTGGGAAGCCACGCTTCCGGGCTTCGGGGACCCGCTGGCACCAGCCCGGCTCGCCCGGCGGATCATGCAGTGGCGCGGGGCGCAGCGGGCACTCGCCGTACCGGGGGGGAGTCCAGGAGGTATTCCCCGGCGTCCGCCGCGGTGACCCGGCCGGACGCGGCCTTCCACAGCTCGGCCGGCGCCAGCGCCCCGGCCTCGCACGCGACCGCCAGGCCCCGCCGCTCGAGCTCCACGGCGATCTGCACCTGGTGGTCGTCCACGTGCTCCCCGCGCGCGGCACGGCGGGGGACGAGAAGCGGCAACCGCCCGGCGCGCATGGCCGTGAGGGCCGAGCCGACGCCGGCGTGGGATACCACCAGGTCGGCCTCGGCCATCCGCTGCGCAAGCTCCGTGTGCCCCACGTACGAGCGGGCTACGGCCTCCAGCCCCATGCCGCGGATATCGGTGGCGCCGGTCTGCCAGAACACGTCGCAGCCCGGAGGCAACGCAGCCTGGAGGCTGGTCAGCATGCACCGGGACGAGTACTGGCTCCCCCCGACGGTCACGACCACGCGTCGCAGGGCGGGTCGCTCGGCCGGGGCCGCAGCGAACCCGTCCAGGACCGATCCCCGGTAGGCCCATCCCGGCCGGTTCCACCACGGGTACGGTGCGTACCGGTGGATCCCGGGCGTGCGCTCGAAGATCCGCCCCGTCAGCGACGGCTCCGCCACGCGGGCGGCGGACTCGACGAAGTGGCAGGGGATGCCTTGGGCCCGGGCCAGGCTCAAGAAGGGGACCGCCACCGACGATCCGGTGCTCACCACCTGGCTCCAGCGGGCGAGCGCGATGACGTGACGGGCCAGGCGCAGCGTCCTGAGGGCCGCCCCGGCGTCACGGGGCCGCGCCGGCGGGGCGAACACCCGCTGCTCTCCGGCCAGCAGGGCGCGCGACTGGGCGGTGTCCCACGTCACCCATAGGACATCGTCATCCATGGGCCGCATGCGGCGCCGCAGCTCCCAGAGCTCCTCGAGATGCCCGCCACTGGTGGCTACGAGCAGCGTCGCCATGGCTCATTCATGGCGGACGCCCATCTCCGGACCGTCCGCGGCCCCACCGGGACGCGCGAGGGACCGGGTCACGCTCCGTCCAGGCTCTCCCGCAGCTGGCGGATGGCGGGTGACGGCGAGACGTTCAGCTCGGCGAGCATCCGCTCCGCCCGCTCCAGGGCGTCCAGCGCCCGGCCGCGGTTCCCGGCCTGGAGGTGGATCTCGGCCGTCCGGAGGTGGTGCCGCTCGTCGAACGGGTCCACCTCGGCCAGGCGGTCCAGCAGGACCAGCGCCTCCGCCTGGCGTTCGCCGGCCACCGCGTCGTCGACCAGGAGGTCCAATAGCCTGAGGTGCGTCCGGGCTACGGCCTCGCGCGCGCTCGCCGCCCAGTCCGCGTAGCGGTCCCCGGGCAGCAGCTCGCCCCGGTAGACGTCCAGCGCCGCCCGGGCCACCTCGATGGCTCGGGCGGTGCCGGCCTCGGAGCCCACGAGTGCCTGGTCCGCCAGCTCCCGGAACCTGGAGAGATCCGTGACCGCGCCGGGGGCGAGCCGCAGGAAGCTGCCTTCACGCACCAGGAGATCCCCGCAAGCGGAGCGGATCCGCCACAGCACGTTGCGGAGCCGCCGGGCCCCGACACCCGGCTCGGCGTCCTCCCACAGGTGCTCGATGAGCTCGTCCACGGTGATCCTGGGGTGGATGGCCACGATCTTGACGGCCTGGGTCGCCAAGCTCGCGGGCAGGGAGACGGCCTTCCCCCGGTGCCGGATGGCGAACCCACCGAGGAGCAGGACGTCCCAGTCCGCCACCGCGCCGGGAACGGCCGGACGCGGGAGGTCCGGCTCGGGCGCCACCTGGGGCGCAGCGGTGAGCACGCCGGCCGGGTGCGAGGGAAGCCGGCTGCGCTCCTGCGTGACGACGGTGGCGATGCCGGCGGCACCGAGCTCGGCCATGCGGGCCCCCGTGTCCTCCAACAACGTTGCCGCCTCCCGCAGCGACCCAAGCTCCACCAGGCGCACGGCCCGGCACAGGTCCACCAGCCCCTGCTGCATCGGCAGTGCGCTCGAGGCTGCACTCGCCGAGGCCAGCAGGTCCGCCGCCCGCTCGGGGTCGGACTCGCGCACGCCCCGGAGCCAGTACGACCGGGCGGAGCCGCTGGACGCCGGGTCCGGCCACCCCTCACCGGCGCTCGTCCATGTCTCGATCCCCGCCCGGTTCCGGGCCAGCACGAGGAGGGAGGACGCGATCGGCGCGAGCTCGGCAACAAGCGGGCTGGCGTCGGGCGTGCGTTCCCCGTCGCCCACCCCCAGGTCGTGCTCGAGCGAGCGCAACCACGCCACCGCGGCCCCGGAGCGCCCGCGCTCGAGCTCGAGCAGGGCCACCGCCGGCAGGGCGCGAGCCCTGGCCAGCGCACCTGCCTGGTCCGTCAACGCGAACAGCCGGGCGGCGGCCGAGAGGCCGCCTTCGTAGTCCCCGGTGAGGGCGTGGAGGTGCAGGCTGAGGTGCAGGCTCCACGCCACCAGGGCCGAGCTGCCGTTGCGGTCGGCGGAGGCCGTGCCCCGGAGGATCTCGTCCGACCCCGCTTCCAGCTCGCCCTCGTCCAGGAGCAGAGCCCCCACGAGGAGGGAGGGCACGACTCCAAGGCTGACGTCCCCGCTGCGCTCGGCACACCGGTCGATCCACTGGGACCACCGGTGCGCCTGGTGGTGCAGGCCCTGCTGGGCCAGGCTCCGGCCGATGACGAGCGCGACCTCCGGCGAGGACGGGAACCGCTCCGTCTGCCCGATCAGCAGCGACACGTGGCTCCGCTGGGCGACGTCGTCGATGGTGTGCCCGCGGGCCAGGGTGGCGGCGCCGCGCAGGGTCCGGGCCAGCACCTCGGAGTGGCTGCTCACCGAGGCCGCGACGCCCACGGCCTGCTGGGCCACCCGCTCGGCTTCCTCGGGCTGGTTGGCGAGGATCCGCCAGGCGGCCGCGTCCGCGAGCATCGCCAGCGCCCGGTGCGGACGGTCCACGAGGCACTCCTCGGCCGCGGCGATCATCTGGGTGGCCGTGGCCGCCTCGTCTCCGCCCATCATGAGCCGGGCGCGCTGGTACCTGAGCTCGGCGTTCACGGGCGGGCTCAGCACGAGGTCGGCTGCCGGCTCCACGCACTGGCGCGCCCGGTCCCGCTGCCCTGCGGACAACCAGTGCCCGCAGGCATCGGCGAGGTGCTGCCCGACGGCATCCGGAGCTTCGCTGCACATGGCAGCCAGCTCCTCGTGGCGGGCGGCGGCTCCGGGATCGCCACGGTCGAGGGCCACCCTGGCCGCCTCCACGAGCCGGCGGGCCGCGAGCTCGTCGGGCGCCACGGCGTCGATGGACGCGTGGTACGCGCTGGCTTCGATGGCCTGCACCTCTGCAAGCACGTCGCTCAGCGCGGTGCGCACGGCCCGGCGCACCTCGGGAGGGGCGCGATGGAAGGCGACACTCCTCACCAGCGGATGGCGGAAGTCCACGCGCGGCCCACGCTCGTAGATCACCGCTGCTTCCAGGGCGGGGGCGAGATCCGCGGCGTCCACCCCCAGCCGCCGCATCGCGGCGAACATCACGTCGCGCGACGCGCCGCCGGCCGCAACGACGGCGAGCGCCCGGCGGGTGGCCGGCGGGAAGAACCTGACGACGTCGAAGGCGTCGGCCAGGGGACCCGTCACCGGGAGGGGCTCGGGCAGCGGATGCCATCCGCCGAGCTGGGCCGGCGTCAGCCGGCCGCAGATGTCCACGAGGGCCAGCGGGTTCCCTCCCGTTCTGGCTACGAGCTCGCCCAGCACCGCTTCGTTCGGCAGCTGGTCGAAGCGGGAGGCCAGCAGCTCACGTGACTGAGGGAGCGTGAGGCCGCCCAACCGGTGCACGGGAACATCCAGTACGTCGATCTCGAAGGGTTCGAGGTGCGGCGTGTCCCGCCACGCCAGCACCAGGGCGATGGGCTCGTTGGCCAGCTGCATCAACACGGCAGTCGCCATGGCCACGACCACGGCGCGCGGGAGTGCCTGGCAGTCGTCCACCGTCACCAGAAGTGGTGACGGTGGGGACCCGACCATTCGGCGAAGGGCAGCCTGCGCCGCCGCCACCAATCCGTCGGAGGGCGCCGCGGCCGGTTCGGGCAACGATCCGTGGTCCGCAGCGAACCGCGGCATGGACGCCTCGCCGTCGTCGTCGAGCGCGTCGACCAGCTCGCCCAGCCCCCCGGGCCACTGCGGCGCCAGCGAGCTCACGCTGCCGCGCGTCCGCCCGCGCACTTGCACGGTCCGGAACTCCGTGGCGCGGGCGACAACCGCTTCGACGAGGGCGCTCTTGCCGACTCCCGACTCGCCGCGCAGCCCGACGACGCCGCTCGTCCCGCGCCTGGCCTGCCACAGCAACTGGTCGATGTGCGCGAGCTCCCGGCTCCTGGCGACCAGGCCGGCATGCACACTGGGGGCGTGCCGGGCGACGAGGCGCCGCTCACCGGAGAGGCGCCGCTCACCGGAATGGCGCGCGCCGCGCGAGGTCATGGACGGCGCCTTCGCGACGGTGCCGGGGGGGGCGGGGGGGACGGGGGGGCGGGCGCGCACAGCTCTCGGGGAGCGCAAGCGGCGCGCGAAGCCGCACGCGCCTCGTGGCCCACGGACCCGCGCACGCGGCCGCACCGGCTGGCCGCGAGCACAGCGCTCGCAGGCGTGATCGTCCCATCCCCCGAGAGCGTCACTGCCTTCTCCGCACTATTTGGACTGTCTGGCAATGGTTCGGACAACTATTGCCTGAACAGAATGTATCGCCGCTGCACCAAGCTGTGCAAGCGGCGTAGCACTTCAGCATAAATGCAAGTGCGTTGCCCCCGGTGCAGCCGGCCCCCGGCGGGTCAACCCCCTTCGAAGGGGAATCCGAGATCCGGTGCCCCGAGGACCGCACGGAACGGAAGGCCCTCGGCCGCCGCCAGCTCGGTCACGGTGCCGCCGCGGTCGACCACGGCCAGCAGCAGCACCGGTTCCGCGCCGGCTTCGCGCACGGCACGGGCGGCCTCGAGCAGCGAGGTCCCCCGGGTTACGGCGTCCTCGGTCACCACGACGCGGTCCCCCGGGTCCAACGCCCCGGCGATCCGGCCGCCGCCGCCGTGGTCCTTCACCGCCTTGCGGACGCTGAAGGCCTTGAGCGGCCGGTTGCGTCCGGCGGCCACGGCTGCAGTGACGAAGGCGACCGGATCGGCACCCATCGTCAAGCCGCCGACGGCGGTAGCGTCCTCCGGCATCAGCGCCAGCACCGCTTCGGCAACCAGCAGCATGGCCTCGGGACGGCACACCGTCTGCTTGGCGTCGATGAACCAGCTGCTGCGCCTCCCCGACTTGAGCACGAAGTCCCCCATCCGGACGGCATGTGCGAGGAGGTGGGACTTGAGCGGCTCGAGGACGGCATCGGGGAGCCGTCCGGGCCCCGCCGCAGTCACAGCTCGACCCGTCCGGCCCCGGGCACGACTGCGCCCACGACCGCGGCTCCTGCGGCGGGTAGGGCACCCGCCGCGGCCCGCAGGACGGCATCTGCCCGTTCGCTCGCCACGACCAACACCATCCCCAGCCCCATGTTGAACACGTGGTGCATCTCCGCGTCGCCGACCGGGCCGAGCCGGGCGATCTCCTCGAAGATGGGCGGCACCGTCCAGGCACTGCGGTCCAGGCGGGCGTCCACGCTGCCCGGCAGGACCCGCGCCAGGTTCCCGGCGATCCCGCCGCCCGTGACGTGGGCGCAGGCGTGCACGCCACCGGCACGCACCGCGGCCAGGACGGCCGGGGCGTAGACGACCGACGGCCGGAGGAGCTCTGTGGCAAGGGAGTGGGCCGCCCCCTCCCACGCCGGGCCGTCCAGGGAGAGCCCGCCCTGCTCCAACAGCACGTGGCGAGCCAGGGAGTAGCCGTTGGACCGGAGGCCGGGGGACGCCAGGCCGATCAGCGTGTCGCCGGCGCGCACGCGCTCGGGGCCGAGCTCGTCTCCGGCTTCCACCACGCCCACGGCGAACCCGGCGAGGTCCACGTCGTCCGCGCCCATCGCGCCGGGGTGCTCCGCAGTCTCCCCGCCCAGCAGGGCGCAGCCGGCAGCCCGGCAGCCCTCGGCGACGCCCGACACGACGGCCTCCAGCCGCGCCACGTCCACCCGCCCGGTGGCCACGTAGTCCAGCAGGAACAGCGGCTCCGCCCCCACGCACACGAGGTCGTCCACGCACATCGCCACCAGGTCGGTCCCCACAGTGCCGTAGCGGCCGGTGGCCTTGGCCACCAGCATCTTGGTGCCGACGCCGTCGGCGGAGGACACGAGCACGGGGTGGGCGTAGCGGCCGGTGTCGAGGGCGAACCGGCCGGCGAACCCGCCTATGGCGTCGAGCACGCCCGGCCGGGCGGTGGAGGCGGCAGCGGCCCGGATGCGACGGACCACCTCGTCCCCCGCCGCGATGTCCACGCCGGCAGCCGCGTAGGTCACCGGGTCAGCCACGGTCAGACACCGGGCAAGACCTCCTGCAGGGCGTGGTCGGGCGCCTGGGCCACGGCTCCGGCCCGGACGAGCTCGACGGGAACGGCCGTCGGGTAGCGACCGGTCAGGCAGGCGTCGCACCAGCCGGCGTGCCCGGCCCCGATGGCCTCCTTCAGGTGGTCCAGGTCGATGTAGGCGATCGAGTCCACGCCCAGGTACCGCTCGATCTCGGGCACCGTCCGGGTGGCGGCGAGCAGCTCGCCGCGTGTGGGCGTGTCGATCCCGTAGAAGCACGGCCACTGGATGGGCGGCGAGGACACGCGCATGTGCACCTCGGTCGCACCCGCGTCGCGCAGCATCCCCACGATGGCCCGGGTGGTGGTCCCCCGGACGATCGAGTCGTCCACCACCACCAGGCGCTTGCCGGCGATGTTCTCGCGCAGCGGGTTCAGCTTCCGGCGGACGGCGTTGCGGCGGGCGTCGGAGTCCGGGTTGATGAAGGTGCGCCCGATGTAGCGGTTCTTCACCAGGCCCTGGCCGTACGGGATGCCGCTCCGGCGGGCGAAGCCTTCGGCCGCCGGCACACCGGACTCGGGAACCCCCATGACCAGGTCGGCCTCCACAGGCGCCTGCACGGCCAGGAGCTCGCCCATGCGCCGGCGGGCCCCGTGCACCTCGCGCCCGTAGAGGCGGCTGTCGGGCCGGGCGAAGTACACGAGCTCGAAGATGCAGAGGCGGGGGTCGGGCACGTCCGGCCCCCACAGCTGCTCGCTGTGCACGCCGTGCTCGTCCACCGTCACCAGCTCCCCGGGGGCCAGCTCCCGCACGAAGGTGGCCCCCACCACGTCCAGCGCCGGGGACTCGGACGCCAGGACCCATCCCTCGGGCTGCTCCGCGCTGCCGAGGCGCCCCAGGCACAGCGGGCGGAAGCCGTGCGGATCCCGGATGCCGTAGAGGCGGGCCTCGTCCATGAGCACCAGGGCGTAGGCGCCCTCCACGTGGGGCAGGACGGCGCGGAGCGAAGCCGCCAGGCCGTCGTCGAGGTGGTCGGGCCGGCCGGCGTGGTCGGGCCCGCCGGCGTGGTCGGACCCGCCGTGCCGGGGCCAGGCCTGCGCCAGGAGCTCGGCCACCACATCGCTGTCGGTGGCCGCCATGCCGGGCAGCATGCCGGCCCGCTCGGCCAGGGCAGGGGTGTTCGTCAGGTTGCCGTTGTGCCCGAGCGCGAAGCCGGAACGACCCGCCGGCCGGTACACGGGTTGCGCCGCCAGCCAGTCCGAGGACCCGTGGGTGGAGTACCGGGTGTGCCCCATGGCCAGATGCCCGGAGAGGCCCGAGAGCGTCCGCTCGTCGAACACCCTCGTGACCAGGCCCAGGTCCTTCACGACGGTGACGGACCGGCCGTCGCTCACCGCCATGCCCGCCGATTCCTGACCTCGGTGCTGGAGGGCGTACAGCCCGTCGAAGGTGAGGTGCGACGCCACCCGGTCGGGCGCGTACACCCCGAAGACCCCGCAGGCTTCCTTCACGACCCGGACTCCGCCCCTGTGCGCTCCGGACGCCGGGCGGGCCGCGTGCGCGGCTGACGACGGGGCCCGAGCGTCGATTCACGTCGAGTCTACCGCCCGCCCGCTCACCGCCGGCCCGCCGGCCTGCCGGAGAGGCGGGCGCAGTCCGCGGTTCGGGTGGCCGCCGCCCTCCCGGCGGTTAGGGTCGGCCGCAGCGTCATGATCGATCTGCACACCCACTCCACCTGCTCCGACGGCACGGACGCCCCGGAGCGGGTGATGGAGCTGGCGTCCGCCGCCGGATGCCGGGCAGTGGCTCTCACCGACCACGACACGCTGGCCGGGCTCCCCCGGGCCCGGGCCCGGGCCACCGAGCTGGGCCTCACGCTCGTTGCCGGTTGCGAGGTCTCGTGCGCCTACCGGTCCACCAGCGCCCACGTGCTCGTGTACTTCGCCGACGGCGAGGACGGCCCGCTGCCCGAGGAGCTGGCCCGGCTGCGCAGGGACCGGGTCGCCCGAAACCGGCAGCTGGCAGAGCGACTGCGATCCCTGGGGGTGGACGTCACCTACGAGGAGATCGTGGCGGAGGCGGCCGGTGAGGAGTCGGCCGGGCGCCCCCATGTGGCCACCGTCCTGGTTCGCCGTGGATACGCCGAGTCGATCCCCGACGCCTTCGACCGCTGGCTGGGTCGCGGGGCGCCGGCATACGAGCCCAAGGCGCGGCTGGACCCGGCAACGTTGGCCCGGACGGCGCGCCAGTCGGGCGCGGTGGCCGTGCTGGCGCACCCCCTCACCCTGTGGCTCGAGCCAGCCGAGCTGGACGCTGCGGTCCGGGAGCTGGCGGATGCAGGGTTTGCCGGGATCGAGGCCTACTACGGCCGTTACTCCCCGGACACCCGGACGGAGCTGGTGGCACTGGCCGAGCGGCACGGGCTGGTGGCCACCGGCGGGTCCGACTACCACGGCACGGTGAAGGAGAGCCTGTCCGTGGGGACGGGAGAGGGCGACCTGGCAGTGCCCGACGACGTGCTGGACGCCCTGGAGGCCCGCCGCCCCTGAGCGACCGGCCGGCTCGGCCGGTCCCGGCCGCCCTATTGACTCACGTCAAATTGCCCGGGAACGGCGATTCGTTGACTCATCTGGAAATGCCCGGGAGCGGGGGGCCTGCTGCTCGCCGCGGACCTCGGGTCGATCCGAGGCGTTGAAGGCCCGGTTGACCCGTCGGGGCAAGGCGTCGGGGCCTTGGTGAGGGCAACGCGTTCGAGGTCTCTCACGAGCTCGGCGATGGCGCCCGACAGGTCGGCCGGTCGGATGGCGGTCGTCATCTTGGACAGTGCGGCGATCGTGGCCTTTGCCAAGACGCCCGAGGCGATGGCCCGCTCGACGGGGGTCTGAGCCCGGTCGTAGCGCTTGATGACCTTGGAGCCTTCCCTACGTCGCTCGATCAGCTTCTGCTGGGCGAGCAGGTGGTTGGAGAACCGGCCGTCGAGCTCCCAGATGGCGTTCAAGAGCTCGAGCTCTTCTTCGGTGTCAAAGCGCAGGTAACCGACCAGCTCGCGGACATGGGTCCAGTTCTTCTGCTCGACATGGGCACCGTCGTTCTTGTTCCCCGGCCTCGACCTCGTGAAGGTGAGCTTGTTCACCGTGCAGTAGTCGAACAGGTGGGCGTTGATGAACTCGCTCCCGTTGCCCGAGTCGATGCCCACGATGGGGAAGGGGAACTTCTTCCTCGCGTCGTCGATGGCGGCGGTGACGTGGATGGCGGCCTTGTTCTTCACCGACCGGTTGATCGTGAACCCGCTGTGGACGTCGGTCATGGTGAGCGTGAAGCAGAACTCCCCCAGGGGGTTGCCGCCCTCGTGGCCGACGAAGTCGATCTCACAGAACCCCGGGCGGCCCTCGTCCCACTCCGACCAGGTGCGGATGGGGATCTGGGACTTGAGCAGCGTCCCGGGCTTGGTGTGCGAGCGGCCCTTGGGGGTGAGGAGGTGACGGGCTGCTGCGAGCCTGCGGTCGATCGTGGCCGGGCTCATCTGGCACAAAAGGGTCGTCTGGGCGTCGTCCAAGGTGAGCACGCCGTCACGGCGCAGGGACCTGACGAGGACCGGGAGCATCGGGGCCAGGCGCTTGCCGGTCGGATAGCGGCTCACCCGCCAGCAGACCGCCAGGGCTTCGACCAGCGCCTCTGGGTACACCGGCTGGCGCAAAAAGCGGGACACGGCGATCCGGGGCGCCCCGGTCGTCCGGAGGGCCTTTCTGGCGTGGTCCCGGTGCCAGCCGGTCAGCTCCACGAGCTCGTCCAGGATCCTCGCCTTCTGCGCCCGGGATCCGCGCCGATAGACCGTCGCCAACTTCTGGGTCACTGCCTTGCGTTGTCCCATCGAGAGCTCCATCGCCGGG
>DAHUZE010000065.1 GCA_027306755.1 Acidimicrobiaceae bacterium
ACGAGGGGGAGACGCTCGACGACCTGCTCACCGAAGCCTTCGCCGTGGTGCGCGAGGCGTCGTGGCGGGTTCTCGGGCAGCGCCACTTCGACGTGCAGCTGATGGGAGGGATGGCGCTGCATTTCGGGTGGATCGCCGAGATGAAGACCGGTGAGGGCAAGACCCTCGTCTCGACCCTGCCGGTCTACCTGAACGCGCTCGCCGGAAAGGGTGTCCACGTCGTCACGGTGAACGATTACCTCGCGACCCGTGACGCCGAATGGATGGGCCGGGTGTATCGCTGGGTGGGGCTGAGCGTCGGCCGGGTCGGGCCGGACATCGACGACCCGAAGCTGAAGCGGGAGGCGTACCAGGCGGACGTCACCTACGGCACCAATACCGAGTTCGGTTTCGACTACCTGCGGGACAACATGCAGATGTCCCGGGAGCTGATGGTCCAGCGGGGCCACGCCTTCGCCATCGTGGACGAGGTCGACTCGATCCTGATCGACGAGGCCCGGACGCCGCTGATCATCTCCGGACCGGCGGACGAGGCGGCCAAGCTCTACTACCAGTTCGCCAGCATCGTGCGGACCCTCGAGCGGGATGTGGACTACGAGGTGGACGAGGAGAAGCGCCACGTCGTGCCCCTCGAACCGGGCATCGCCAAGGTGGAGCGGGCCGTAGGCGTGGACAACCTCTACGACGCTGTCACGACCAACTACGTCCACCAGCTGACCAAGGCCCTGGAGGCCAAGGACCTGTACCACCGGGACAAGGAGTACCTGGTCGACCAGGGCGAGGTGAAGATCATCGACGAGTTCACCGGCCGGACGCTCGAAGGGCGCCGCTGGTCGGACGGTCTGCACCAGGCGGTGGAGGCCAAGGAGCGCGTCCGGATCAAAGAAGAGAACCACACCTGGGCGACCGTCACCCTCCAGAACTACTTCCGGCTCTACGAGAAGCTCTCGGGCATGACCGGGACGGCGGAGACGGAGGCCACCGAGTTCGCCAACACCTACGACCTTCCGGTTGTGCCCATCCCCACCAACAAGCCGCTGGTCCGGACGGACGAACCGGACCTCATCTTCAAGACGGAGATGGCGAAGTTCAACGCCGTGGTGGACGACATCGCCGAGCGGCGCGACCGCGGCCAGCCGGTGCTGGTGGGCACGGCGTCGGTGGTGAAGTCCGAGCTGCTGTCCCGCCTGCTCGACAAGCGGGGCATCGAGCACCAGGTCCTCAACGCCAAGCAGCACTTCCGGGAGGCCGAGGTCGTCGCCCAGGCCGGCCGGGTGGGAGCGGTGACGGTGGCCACCAACATGGCCGGCCGGGGGGTGGACATCATCCTCGGCGGCAACGCCGAGCTGCTGGCCCGCCGCCAGGCGACGGCTGACGGGGTGGACCTGGAGGACGAAGAGGGCCAGGCAGCGTACCGGTCGGTCCTGGCCCAGTTCGAGGAGACCTGCGGCGCCGAGGCCGGCCAGGTTCGGGAGGCCGGGGGCCTCTACGTGCTGGGCAGCGAGCGCCACGAGAGCCGGCGGATCGACAACCAGCTGCGGGGCCGCTCGGGGCGCCAGGGCGACCCCGGGGAGAGCCGCTTCTACCTCTCGCTCGAGGACGACCTCATGCGGCTGTTCGCCACCGGGGCAATGAGCTGGGTCATGGGGCGGACCCTGCCCGAGGACGTGCCCATCGAGGCCAAGATGGTGACGAAGGCCATCGAGCGGGCCCAGAACACGGTGGAGGGGCGCAACTCGGAGATCCGCAAGGAGGTCCTCAAGTACGACGAGGTGATGAACGAGCAGCGCAAGATCGTCTACTCCCGCCGGCTGCAGGTCATCGACGGTGAGGACCTCGAGGAGTACACCCGGGACCTCCTCGTCTCGACGGTCGAGTCGGTGGTCCGCGAGCACCTCCCGAGCGACTACCCCGAGGAGTGGGAGCTCGATGCCCTCCTGAAGGACCTGGCCCTCTACTACGCCACGGCCTTCTCGGCCGAGGACCTGGCCGAGGGCACCAGCGTCGCCCACGTGGTCGAGAGCGTCACCACCGAGGCCCTCGAGTACTACGAGCAGCACTCGGCGGCGCTCCCCGGAGGCAACGAGCAGGCCAGGCAGATCGAGCGGGAGGTGATGCTGCAGGTCATCGACCAGCGCTGGCGCGACCACCTGGCGGAGATGGACTACCTGCGCGAGGGCATCAACCTCCGAGCCATGGGCCAGCAGGACCCGCTGGTGGCGTGGCAACGCGAGGGCTTCGAGATGTTCGGGCAGCTCATGGGGGCCATCGACGACGACTACCTCCGGTACGTGCTCCACGTGGAGGCTGTCACCGCCCCCGAGATCGACGTGGACCTGGACCGTGCCGTCTACGCCGCGGCGGACGATCCGGTGGAGGGCACGGTGGCCCTGGCTACCCAGCTCCTGGCCGACCAGGGCGTGGACGTGGCGGCCATCCAGGCGGCGGAGGACCGGGCGATGGCGGCCACCGCGGCGCGCACCTCCCGGGCGGCGCCGCAGCCGGGCGTGTCCGACCGGCCCGAGCCTCGGAAGGGCGGGGAGGGGGAGCGTCGGCGAGCCGAACGTCCCCAGGAGCGGCGGGAAAACCGCAACGGCGACGCCGCCGGCGTGCCCGGCGGCGCCCACCCGGACGCCGCGGTCCGGCGGCCGTCCCCGGCACAGCCCGCCGCGGCCGCGCCGGCCCCCAAGGTGGGCCGCAACGACCCGTGCTGGTGCGGGAGCGGCAAGAAGCACAAGCTCTGCCATGGCGCTCCCTGAGGGCCTGCCGGGCGATCCCGCCGCCGAGATCGATGCCCTGGCGCAGCGGGTGGCTGACGCCGAGATGTACCTGGACATGGCCGCGGCCCGGGCCAGGCGCGACGAGCTCGCCCAGGAGGCGGCGCGACCGGACCTCTGGGACGACCAGGAGCAGGCCCGGACGGTCACGACCGAGCTGGGACGGGTGGCGGAGGTGGTCGACCGCTTCGACGCGTTGCTCCGGGCGGTGGGCGACGCCAAGGTGCTGGCCGAGCTGGTCCGGGAAGCGTCCGACGGGGGCAGCCCGGACGAGTCCCTGGCCAAGGAGCTGGTCGCCACCATCGAGACGCTGCGAACCCGGGTTGGCCGCCTGGAGCTCGAGTCCCTGTTCTCCGGCGAGTACGACGGCCGGGACGCCGTCTGCGAGGTGCACGCCGGCGCGGGCGGCACGGACGCCCAGGACTGGGCCGAGATGCTCCTGCGCATGTACCAGCGCTGGGCCGAGCGGCGCGGGTTCGCGGTGGAGGTGGACGAGGCCACGCCGGGCCAGGAGGCGGGGCTCCTGTCGGCAACCTTCATCGTGCGCGGGCGCCACGCCTACGGCCTGCTGGCGACCGAGCGGGGCGTGCACCGGCTCGTCCGCATGTCGCCGTTCGACTCCCAGCACCGCCGCCAGACGAGCTTCGCCTCCCTTGACGTCACGCCGTTCCTGGAGGACGTGTCCGAAGTGGAGATCGACGAGAAGGAGCTGCGGATCGACACCTACCGCTCCTCGGGCGCCGGCGGCCAGCACGTGAACAAGACCGACTCGGCCGTGCGGATCACCCACGAGCCCACGGGGATCGTGGTGGCGGTGCAGAACGAGCGCTCCCAGCACCAGAACAAGGCCAAGGCCATGCAGATCCTGGCGGCCAAGCTGGCCGAGCGGGCCAGGGCCGAGCGACAGGCCGAGTTGGAATCCCTTGGCGGTGAGCGGGCCGACAATGCCTGGGGAAACCAGATCCGCTCGTACGTGCTGGCTCCCTATCAGCTGGTCAAGGACCTGCGAACGGGGATGGAAACCGGCAACGTGGACGCCGTCCTGGACGGAGACCTGGACGACTTCATGGAGGCTGAACTTCGGCGGCTTCGAGGCAGTTAGCCCAGCTCAGCGTCGAGTTCGACCAGAAACAGTGTCCGAGGGGACCGGTCTGGATAGGCTTTCTGCCGATTTCCACGTCCGCGGCTTCGTAGGAGACGGCCGCCCCCAGCCAATCACTCGCCGGACGGAGAGATACCCAAATGATTCGCTTCCAGAACGTCACGAAGACGTACAAGAATTCAACCGTCGCCCTGCGCGATGCGTCGATCGAGATCGAGAAGGGCGAGTTCGTCTTCCTCGTAGGGTCCTCGGGCTCCGGCAAGACGACCTTCATCCGGCTGCTCCTGCGCGAGGAGCTGCCGGACCGGGGCCGGATCTGGGAGGCCGGGCGGGACATCGTCCACCTGCCAAAGTGGCGAGTTCCCTACCTGCGTCGCAACATCGGGTGCGTCTTCCAGGACTTCCGGCTGCTGCCCAACAAGACCGTGTTCGAGAACGTGGCCTTCGCCCTGGAGGTGATCGGGCGCCCCAAGCACGTGGTGGCCACCCAGGTGCCCCAGGTCTTGGAGCTGGTGGGACTGTCCAAGAAGCGCGACAACCTGCCGGGTGAGCTCTCCGGCGGCGAGCAGCAGCGGGTTGCCGTGGCCCGTGCCTTCGTCAACCGGCCGCTCATCCTCCTGGCCGACGAGCCCACCGGCAACCTGGACCCCGCCACCAGCCAGGGCATCATGCAGCTGCTCGACCGCATCAACCGGACCGGCACCACGGTGGTGGTCGCCACCCACGACGAGGTCCTCGTCAACTGGATGCGGCGCCGGGTGGTGGAGCTGTCGCGTGGCACCATCGTCCGCGACCAGGCCCGGGGCGTGTACGGCATCGAAGGTCCGGCAACGGCCGGTGGTGCGATCACTGGGCCGCCGAGCGGTCGAGTCCCCGCCGTGGGGCCGCCGAGCGGTCGAGTCCCCGCCGTGGTCGGCCGGGGGCGGGCGGACCGTGAGGAGCGGCCCTGATGCCTCTGTCGACCCAGTACGTGGCAAAGGAGACTGCGTCCAACCTGTGGCGGAACCGGCTCATGACGATCGCCGCGGTGCTCACGGTCGCGGTCTCCCTGTCCCTCGTCGGTGCGGCCCTCCTGCTCAAGCAGGGCGCGGCTCGAGCCGAGGCGGAGTGGCAGCGCGGGACCGAGGTCATGGTTTGGATGCAGCCCAAGGCTACGACGGCTGAGGTGGCTGCGGTGGGCCAGCAGTTGAAGGGCCTTCCCTACGTGCAAGGGTGCATCTTCCGCAACCATCAGTACGACTACACCGAGGCGAAGCGATTGATCGGGCCGGTGTATGGGGAGTCCGGCGTTACCTCGGCACAGACGCCAAGTTCCTGGCGATGCACGCCCTCCCATCCCCAGGATGCCGGCGCGGTGATCAAGAAGTTCACAGGGCAGGCAGGGGTTCTGAAGGTGACGGCACCCCTCCAGCAGATCCGCACCGAGCAGCACGTCATCAACATCCTCCAGTGGGTCTTCCTCTTGGTGGCCCTGGTGCTGCTGGTGTCGGCCGCCGTCCTCATCCTCAACACCATCCGGATGGCCATCTTCGCCAGACGCCGTGAGGTGTCGGTCATGAAGCTGGTGGGGGCCACCAACTGGTTCATCCGGCTGCCGTTCATGTCCGAGGGGCTGGTCCAGGGGCTGCTGGGCTCGGGCGTGGCCGCCGCCATCGTCTACGGCCTGCATGAAGTGCTCGACCGGGTCGGATCCAGCACATCGGGGTCGGTCCTGGCCCAGATGCGCATGACGGGCTGGGAGGTATTCGGCACGGACCTCGTGGTCCTCGCGATCGGCGCCCTGATCGGCACCGGCGGCTCGGCGCTTGCCATCAGCCGGTTCCTGGACGTCTGACCCGCACCTGACGGCAAAGTGGCCGGCAAGGTCGGCAGCAACCCCGCAAGCCCATCGTGTCGTCGCGGGCACCCGCCCGTCGATCCACGAAGGAGCGCACGATGAGCAACAGCACCGCCATCACCGGGAACCTCACGAGAGACCCGGAGATCCGTTACACCCGCGACGGGCAGGCCAGCGCGCTGCTGGGCGTGGCCGTGAACCGGCGGTGGCAGGACCGCGAGACCCATGAGTGGGAGGAGGCGACCTCCTTCTTTGACGTCGTGTGCTGGCGGGACATGGCGGAGAACGTCGCCATGTCGCTCACCAAAGGCGCCCGGGTGATGGTGACCGGCCGGCTGGAGCAGAGGAGCTGGGAGACCGAGTTGGGTGAGCGGCGCTCCAAGATCGAGATCGTCGCCGACGAGATCGGAGCGAGCTTGCGGTTTGCCACGGTCGAGCTGCACCGAACCGAGCGGAGCGAGCGCGTGGCCGGCGGGGATGCCGACGGGAACCTGGTCGACGCGGCTGCGGGGGCGGGAGCGTGACCGTCCGCGCCCCCGCGCTGCGACAGCATCCGGCCGGAACGGTGGCCGGCCCACGGGAGACGGCGGCGGAGCCGCTGAGGATTGGGGCAAGCGTCCGCTACTCGAAGGGTGACGCCTTCGAGATCTGCGGGGCGCTGGCGTTGGCCGAGTCGGTCCTGCGGTCGGCCGGACACCGGGCAGACGCCGCGTTGCTGGCGGCCGTCTTCGAGGTGGCGGAGGCCGGGCTCAGCCGGTCAGCTGACGGGGCCGGCGGGAGGTCTGTCCGTCCGGCTCATTCGCTGGCCGGCTCGAACTCGATGGCCAGGGAATTGACGCAGTAGCGGAGCCCCGTGTCGGTGGGGCCGTCGGGGAAGAGGTGGCCAAGGTGGCCGCCGCAATGGACGCACACGATCTCGGTGCGGTCCATGCCGTGGCTGTGGTCGGGCCGCTCCTCGACGGTCCCTTCGGCGATGGCCCGGTCAAAGCTGGGCCAACCCGAACCGGAGTCGAACTTGGCGTCGGTGGCGAACAGGGCCGTGCCGCAGCCGGCGCAGTGGAAGGCGCCCTCTTCGTCCACGTGGAGGTACGTCCCGGACCAGGCGGGCTCGGTCGCGCTCCGGCGCAGGACCTCGTACTGGTCCGGAGACAGCCGAGCGCGCCACTCGTCGTCAGTCAGCTCCATCTCGGGTGCGGTCATGGGCTGCTCCTTCGTTGCCGTCCGGCGCCTCCAGCTGCCCTGACGGCGCGTCGCCGACCCTACCCACCCGCCTCCGCTCTCTGCCGCGCGCGCCCCGGCGAGGGCAGGCGAGTCGCAGGCGGTAATTTCGGTGCGTGACGAGCCACGCGCCCCCCGAGTCCTCCGGAGGGTCCCGGCGGGTGCCCGAGCACATGGCCTGGGTGGCGGCCGGCAGTGCGGCCTGGGCCGCTTCCACCGGAGCCGGTCCTGCGGCGCTTGGCGACGCCGAGGACGGCGCCCTGAGCGCCGTGGTGACCTCCGCCGCCGCCGCCGGGGTCCGGTGGCTCACCATCCAGGAGCCCACCTCCGGCCGGGGCCTTCTGGCCAAGCGGGAGGACCTGGCACGCAGCGGCATCCGTCTGGCATCCCTGGAAGGGGGGAGTGCTCCCGTGGCGGCGCCCGGCCTGACTGTCCTGCTCACGCGCCGCGGCCGGGGACGTGCCGCCATCGTGGAGGCGGTTCGCCGGCTGGCTCGGGACGGGGTCGATCCGGGGGCCGTGGACGAGAAGGCGATCGGCGTCCGCCTCGATGCCCCGGACGTGGACCTCCTGGTGCACACGGGGGGCGACCGCCACGTGCACGACCTGCTGCTCTGGGAGGTGGCGTACAGCGAACTGGTGGTCCTGGAGACGCCTTGGCCGGCGGTGGGCCGGGCCGAGGTGGCCGACGCGCTGGCCGAGTACCGGCGCCGGGACCGCCGGTACGGCGGCATCGTGCAGTCGGGGAGCAGCAGGGCGTGATCGCCACCAAGATCGCTGTCGCCCTGGGGGTGGTGCTCGTGGGCGTTGCGTGCTGGATGGCCGCGATCGGCGTCACCGCGGCGAGCGAGGGGCTCCTCACGGTGGTGGCCCTGGTGCTGCTGGTG
>DAHUZE010000066.1 GCA_027306755.1 Acidimicrobiaceae bacterium
CACCAGCACCACGACCGCCGCTTCCGCCGTCACGGTGACCGCTTCCCCGGCGGCCCAGGACGTGGCACTGCACGCCACGGTGAGCGCCACTGCGGTGGTGGACCAGGGCACGATGACCTTCGGCGTGTACCACGGCTCGACACTCATCGGCTCCCTCACGCCGGTGCCGGTGGCAAACGGCGTCGCGACCGCCTCCTACGCCCTCCCGGCAGCGACGCCGCCAGGCACCTACGCCATCGCGGCCGACTACACGGATCGCGGCGGTCCCTTTGCCGCCTCGAACGGCACCGGGACGCTCACGGTCGATCCCATCGCCACCGCCACCACCCTCTCGGCCACACCGCTCCGGCCGGTCACCGGCCATCAGGTCGTGCTTGCCGCCGCGATCGGCTCGCCGCCACCCGGCGTGGGGACCGTCACCTTCTCACGCAGCGGCGGATCCCCGTTCAGCGGGTGTACCGCAGTCCCGGTGTCACGGGGCGTGGCGACGTGCACCGTCTCGTTCCGGGTGCCCGGTCCCGTGACGGCGACCGCGGCGTACAGCGACCCCGGAGGCCTTTTCGGTCCCTCGGTCGGCCACCTCAGGCTGATCGTGGCGCCGGCGGGGAGCGGCGGGGGCGGGGGTCCGGGGTCAGGCTCCGGCCCGGGTGCGGGACCGGGGTCGGGGTCGGGGTCGGGGTCGGGGTCGGGGTCGATCCTCGCCCACTACTGGGAGGTTGCCGCTGACGGCGGGGTCTTCACCTTCGGCTCGGCCGGCTACTTCGGTTCGGAGGGCGCGCACCACCTCAACGCGCCGATCGTCGGCATGGCTGGCGCCCCCACAGGCCGCGGCTACTGGCTGGTTGCCGCTGACGGCGGGGTCTTCACCTTCGGCTCGGCCGGCTACTCGGGCTCAGAGGGGGCCGCGGCCCTGCATGCCCCGGTCGTCGGGATGGCTGACTGAGGTCGGCTCCCGGCCCCCGCTCACCTCCCGGACCCATGCCTGGGCGCCCCCCTGGACGACGTCCCACGGGCTGCCCAGCGGCGGCGTGTACGACAGGTCCAGGTCGCTCACCTCCTCCACGCGCATCCCGGCGTGGATCGCCGCGGCGGCGATGTCGACGCGCTTGGCCACCTCGGCGTGCCGGTGACCGAACAGCTGCATGCCCAGCAGGCGGCCCGAGCCCGCGTCGCCCGTCGTCCGCACCCGCACCCGGTTGCTGCCCGGGAAGTAGGCCTTGTGGTCGTCGCCGTCGAACGCCACGGTCCGCGGGCGAAAACCCGCCCCCTGCGCCTCCGCGTCCCGCAAGCCGGTCCGCGCCGCAACCATGTCGAACACTTTCACCACCTGCGTGCCCAGGCTCCCGGCAACCTGCCGATCCCCGCCCAGGGCGTTCTCCCCCGCCACCCGGCCCTGCTTGTGGGCGGTGGTGCCGAGCGGCAGGTAGGCCGGGCCGAGGAGCCGGTGATGGGTGACGGCGCAATCCCCCGCCGCGAACACGTCCGGCAGGGTCGTGCGCATCGCCCGGTCGACCGCGACCGCTCCTCCGGCACCGAGGTCGGCGCCCGCCTCGGCGGCCAACCGGGCATCCGGTCGCACGCCGACCACCACGAGCACCATCTCGGTGTGCAGCGACACGCAGTCACCGGTCGCCTGCCGGGCCCGGACCTCCAGCCCATCCCCGGCGCGGGTGACCGCCGTGGTCGCCGTCGCCGGCCGCACGTTGACGCCGTGCTCCACGAGCTCGCGGTGGACGAGGGCGCCGAGCGCCGGGTCCACGGTGGGCAGGACCTCGGGCCGCTGCTCGAGCTGGGTGACGGCCAACCCTCGGGACGCCAGGGCCTCGGCCATCTCCAGGCCGATGTAGCCCGCACCGACGATCACCGCGCTCGACGGGCGCCGTTGCTCCAGCGTGCGCATGACAGCAAAGGTGTCGCCCATGGAATGAAGGACGTGCACGCCCTGGGCTGGCCCAAGCGCTCCGGGGCCCGCGAGCCCGGCGATCGGCGGCCGGAGCGGCAGCGCACCGGTCCCGACCACCAGTGCGTCGTACCCGAGCGCCTCCTCCCCGGCCGGGCCGGCGACGAGCACCTCGTGGGCCCCGGCGTCGATCCGCTGTGCCACCGTCTCGAGCCGGAGCACCATGCCGGTCGACTCGAGCTCGGCAATGGAGCGGTGGGCCAGCGACCGCCAGTCGGGCACGTCACCGGAGACGTGGTAGGGGATGCCGCAGATGGAGTAGTTCGGGTAGCGGTCGGCCACCACCACCGTCACGTCCACGCCGGGGTCGAGCTCCCGGGCCCGGAGCGCGGCGCTCACGCCGGCGTCGCTCCCCCCCACGATCACGAGGTGCATCAGGCAGCCGGCTCCCGCGTGCCCGCGCCCGGGGGCGCATTCCCGAGTGCCGGAGCCCGGACCGCCGGCGGGTAGCGGCGCCGGGCCCACAGCGCCACGTACACGAGCGAGACGAGCACCGGCACCTCGATCAGCGGGCCGACCACCCCGGCCAGCGCCTCCCCGGAGGTGACGCCGAACACGCCGATGCAGACGGCGATGGCCAGCTCGAAGTTGTTCCCTGCCGCGGTGAAGGCCAGCGTGGCCGTCCGCTCGTAGGGGAGGCGCAGCGCCCGGCCGAGCCAGAACGACCCGAACCACATCACCGCGAAATAGCAGAGCAGGGGGAGGGCGATCCGGGCCACGTCCCCCGGCCGGGCGGTGATCGTGCGCCCCTGGAGGGCGAAGAGGACGACGATGGTGTAGAGCAGCCCGTACAGGGCGAACGGTCCGAGTCGCGGCAGCAGCTTCTCCTCGTACCAGGCGCGACCCCTCGCCCGCTCGCCCACGACCCGCGTGAGGTACCCGGCCACGAGCGGGACGCCCAGGAAGATGGCCACCGTCCCGGCGATGGTGGCGATGGAGAGGTGGAGCCCCACCGTCGACAAACCGAGCCATCCCGGCAGGACCCGGAGGTAGAAGTATCCGAGCACGGCGAAGGCGACGATCTGGAAGAGCGAGTTGAGCGCCACCAGCACGGCGGCCGCCTCCCGGTCGCCGCAGGAGAGGTCGTTCCACACCAGGACCATGGCGATGCAGCGGGCCAGCCCCACGATGACGAGCCCCGTCCGGTAGGCGGGGAGGCCGGGAAGGAGCAGCCAGGCCAGGGCGAACATGACCGCCGGCCCGACAACCCAGTTGAGCACCAGGGAAGAGACCAGCATGCGGCGGTCCCGCGTCACTCCCGAGAGCCGGCCGTAGCGGACCTTGGCCAGCACCGGGTACATCATCACCAGCAAGCCGACGAAGATGGGGAGCGACGTTCCCTGCGCCACCTGGATGGCATCGAGGTGCCGATTGAGGCCCGGCACCCAGCGGCCGAGGCCGATCCCCAGGCCCATGGCGAGCAGGATCCACACCGGCAGGAGCCGGTTTACGAACGAGAGCCGCCCCGGGGCGTCGCCCCGGGCGGGCCCCTCGAAGGCGCTAGCCGGCCGCGGCATGCGGCTCGCCCTGGCGGGAGACGTTGAGGGCGAGCTGGACACGCGACATCGGATCCCTCCGGCTACTATCGACGTCGGTCGATGTATCGAGGATAGTCGATTCATCGATAAGCGTCAATGGGAGCAGGTGTGGCGACGGACCTTCGCATGGCGATCGAAGTGACGGAGGAAGCGTGCTCCCCGTCCCTCCTGGAGGCGCCCCTCGGCCCCGATCGGGCCGACGAGCTGGCCCGCGGCTTCCAGGCTCTGGCCGACCCCGTCCGCCTGCGCATCCTGTCGATCCTGGCCGCCGCCGCCACAGGGGCGGCTTGCGTCTGCGACCTGGTGGGCCCGCTCGGGCGGTCGCAGCCCACCGTGTCGCACCATCTCAAGACCCTGGCCGACGCCGGCCTGGTCCACGGGACGCGCCGGGGGAAGTGGGTGTGGTACTCGCTGGACCGCCGGCGCGTCGCCGAGCTGCAGTCGGCGCTCGAGATCTGATCCCGCAGCCGCCCGGGGCCCGGCCGCCCCGGCCGGTACGGTGCCGGGGGCTCCGGACGGGGGCTCCGGCCGCCCCAGCCGGTACGGTGGCCCGCGATGCCCCCTCCCACGGTGGCCGGCGAGCTCGGTGACGTGCGCGTCCTCGTGACCGGTGGCACCAGCGGGCTGGGCCGGGCCATGGCCGAGGCGCTCGCTCGCGCCGGCGCCCGTACCGCCATCACGAGCCGCAGCGCGGCGCGCGCCGGGGAGGCGGCATCGGAGATCGGGGGCCGGACCGAGGCGATCACCATGGACGTCCGCGATCCCCGGTCGGTCCAGGCGGGCGTGGACGAAGCACTGCGCCGGTTCGGCGGGCTGGACATGGTGGTCTGCAATGCCGGCATCGGGATGCAGACGGTGAACCCGCGGTTCCTGACCGAGCCCCAGCCGTTCTGGGCGGTGTCGCCCCACGGCTTCTCCGACGTGGTCGACACCAAGCTCTCCGGCACCTTCCTCGTTGCCCGGGCGGTGGTTCCCCGCATGCTGGGGGCGGCGGGGGGCCGGGTGGTGGTGGTCTCCATGAACACGTCCACGATGACCCGGCGCGGCTTCGTTCCCTACGGGCCGGCAGGGGCCGGGGTGGAGGCGCTCGCCCGGGTGATGGCCGCGGACCTGGCGGGCAGCGCCGTCACCGTGAACCTCCTGCTCCCCGGTGGGGCCACCGCCACCGGCATGATCCCCGACGGCGTGCCCGACGATGCCCGGGCCGGGCTCCTGGAAGCGTCGATCATGGGACCGCCCATCGTGTGGCTGGCCTCCGCGCAGGCGATCGGGGTCCACGACGAGCGGATCGTGGCCACCGAGTTCGGGGACTGGCTGGCACACCGGAGCGGATGAACCGAGCTGACCCGGCGCAACCGATCGGCGCACCGCTTCGGCCGCCGCCGTGCACTTGTTCGGTCACTGGCCACTTGGGCTACCATCCGAGCACGCCAGTGCGATTTCGAGTTGTCAATTGACGTGGAGGCGGGCGCGGTGTGCGAGGTCCTGGTTGCGGCGTACGAGGTCCCGAGGCCCTTCCACCAGCTGGCGCCCGGCGTCGTGCGCCTCGAGCAGTTCGGGCTGGGCGGGTTCGGCTGGGGTGTCGCCTGGCTGGACGACGCCAGCGGGGAGGTCCGGGCCGTCCGGGGCCTGCACCGCTTCGCCGACGAAGGGCGCGAGGCGGCGGAGCTGGCCACATTGGAGTCCCGGCGCTTCCTGGTCCACCTGCGCCGGCCGAGCCGGCTCTCCACGATCCAGATGGCCGACACGCAGCCGTTCCTGGACGGCACCGCCAGCGCCTGGTGCCACAACGGCTTCTTCACGCGTGCAGAGCAGCTGCGGCCGGGCATGGGGGGCAGGCTCGGGGGCCAGGCCGACAGCGAGGTCGGCTGGCGGTCCTTCCTGGACCACATGAAGGCCGGCCGGGACGCCCGCTCGGCGTTCCAGGCGGTGGCCACCGCCCTGGGCGGCCGTGCGAACCTGGCCTTTCTCGGCGCCACCGGGGAGCTGAGCGTGTACGCCGGAAACGAGGCCAACCGCATGTGGCGCTACACGCTCGACGGCGGGACCGTGGTCTCGACCGGCCTGCACTCCGACGACGCCTCGCTGTTCGATCTTGTGGCGACCCGGGCCGTCGATCGGGAGCGGTTGGAGCTGGGGACGTCGCTGTGCGTGGCAGAGCCGCAGGTGCCTGTGCCGGCAGTGGCGCAGGTGCCGGTGCCGGCAGTGGGCTGAACGGACAAGGAGAGACATGAGCGGTGAGCGAGGGGTCGGCAAGGCGGGATTCGTCCGCGAGCACAGGCTCATGGACGATGCCCAGCAGGAGGCGGCGCAGCGGAGCGTGGCCCGGGTGGAGGAGCTGGGGCTGCGCACCGTCCGCATGATCTGGGTGGACCAGCACGGCACGCCGCGGTGCAAGTTCATGTCCGCGGTGGACTACGCCTCGGCCATCGAGAACGGCATCGACTTCTCCGCCGCCCTGTTCAACATGGACACGGCCAACAAGGTGTTCACCCCCCTGTTCGTGGAGGGCGGCGGCCTGGGCATCCCCGAGCTCACCGGCTTTCCCGACATGGTGCTCGTCCCCGACCCGACCACGTTCCGCGTCCTGCCCTTCGCCGATCGCACCGCCTGGGTGCTGACCGACGCCTACTTCTCCAACGGCAAGCCCGTGCCCATCGATGCCCGCCACCTGATGCGGGCCCAGGTCCAGGCGGCCGAGGAGATGGGCTTCGACTACCTCACCGGCCTGGAGGTGGAGTTCTACGTCCTCCGCCGCGAGAGCGACCGCATCGGGCTCGATCAGACGGGATGGCCGCCCCCGCCACCGGCCGTCTCGGTGATCGAGCAGGGCTACCAGTACCTCTCGGAAACCCGCCTGGCGTCGATCAACGGCCTGGTGGAGGCCCTGCGTGACACCTACATCGGCCTGGAGCTCCCGCTGCGCTCGATCGAGGACGAGTGGGGCCCAGGTCAGATCGAGGTCACCTTCGACCCGCTGCCGGGGGTCGCCGGCGCGGATGCCATGGTGCTGTTCCGCTCGGCTACCAAGCAGGTCGCCCATGCAATGGGCCTGCACGCCACCTTCATGTGCCGGCCGGGCCTGCCCAACTTCTTCTCCAGCGGTTGGCACCTCCACGAGTCCCTGCGTGACCGGGCAACGGGGACCAACGCCTTCACCAGCACCTCGGCAAAGGAGCGCCTCTCCAAAGTGGGCTGCCAGTTCACCGCGGGCATCCTGGACCACGCCCTCCCGATGACGGTGTTCACCACGCCCACCATCAACGGGTACAAGCGGTTCTCGCCGTACTCGTTCGCCCCGGACCGCGTGACCTGGGCAAACGAGAACCGGGGCACGATGGTCCGGGTCCAGGGGGACCCGCTGGAGAAGGGCGCCCACATCGAGAACCGGCTGGGCGAGCCGGCCGCCAACCCGTACCTCTACCTGGCGGCCAACCTGGCGGCCGGCCTGGACGGCATCCGCCGCAAGCTGGAGCCGCCGCCGCTGGTGGAGGCCGACCCGTACGCGGCCGACGCGCCGGCCCTGCCCAAGAGCCTGTGGGAGGCGGTGGACCACCTGGAGGCCGATCCGTTCTTTACCGAGGCGTTCGGGGAGCGGTTCGTCAAGTTCATCGTCGCCATCAAGCGCAACGAGGTCTCCCGGTTCCTGAGCGAGGTGACCGACTGGGAGATGCGGGAGTACTTCGAGTTCTACTGAGCCACGCCTCCCACCGGCACGCGCCGGTGAAAGCGAGCCCGTTGGGCACGAGCCGAGACGAGAGGAGGAGCCATGCCGCTGGTCCCTTACGTGGACGAGGACACCGCCGACGGAGTCGTGAAGGAGGTGTTCGACGACATCAAGGCCTCGCGCAACCTGGCCCGGGTGCCGCCCTTCTGGCGGGCCATCGCCCACCAGCCCGAGTACCTCCGCCACGAGTGGCAGAAGCTCAAGGCCATCATGTCCACCGGGGTCATCGACCGGAAGGTGAAGGAGATGATCGCCGTGGCCGTGTCGGCCACCAACAACTGCGACTACTGCGTGCGCAGCCATACGGACGCCCTGCGGGCCCTCGGAGCCACGGACGCGGAGCTGGTGGAGCTGCTGTCGGTCGTGGACTTCTTCAACGGCTCCAACGCCATCGCCAGCGGGTTGAAGGTGGAGTACGAGCCGGCCGTGCCGGCCACGCCTCCGGACGTCTGAGCCCTACGGGGCGGGCGCGGCTGAGCGGCAGCCGGGGCTTCCCCGAAGGCGGCCGGTGACCGGTCAGCCCAGCGAGTACACCGCCCGGGCGTTCTCCTCGAAGAGCGCCCGGCGCGTCGCCTCCACGAAGCCTCGCCGGGCGCCGGCCGCCTCCAGCCGTCGGGCGACGTCCTCGAAGGCATCCTGGGCGACGGCGCACCCGAACCAGTGGGTCTCGGGCTGGCCGTGGCCGTCGGAGCCGGCCAGCAGCTTGTGCCGGGGCGCCAGGTCCACGAGGCGCAGCAACCGGTCGGCGGTGCCGAGCGGGGCGAAGAGGTTGGACAGCGAGAGCTCGGCGTACACGTTCGGCCGCACGGTGGCCAGGTGGGCCAGCTCCTCTTCGAAGGGGTGGGCCCCGTGGATCAGCACGACCGTGGCCGCCTGGCCCGCCGGGCTCGTCAGCAGCTCGTCCAGCAGCAGGGGGCTCGCATCGGACAGCCGGATCTCGGCGTCCCCGAAGCCGGTGTGGAACTGGACGGGCCGGTCCATGTCCGCGGCGTGCTCCAGCACCGTGCGCACCACCAGGTCCCGGAGCGGTTTGGCCCGGCGCCGAACCGGGAGGTCCCGGTCGCGGGTAAGCGACGCCTCGGCCGACGCCACGGTGGCCGTCGGGTCGACGCCGAGCCCGGTGCGGTAGGCGACGATCGTCTTGAAGCCGACGGCGCCGTGCGCCACCGCGTCCTCCATCAGCCGGCTGACCCCGTCGAGCACGGCGCGGGCGCCGGTGCCCTCGGCAACGAGCTGGTCGACCAGCGGGTCAATGCGGGCCAGCCACCACACCGGGCGCCCGATCAGCGCCGCGTACTCCCCCGCCTCCCCGCCGCCGGCCACCGGGACGCCGAAGTCCAGCACCATGCCCGTGATGCCCGCGTGGTCGAAGAGCCGGCGGACGTAGGCCCCCCAGTCCGCGGTGGCCGCCGCCTCCCGGGCGGTCACCACCTCGCTGTCCCCGGCATCGGACGGGATCCCGAGGAGCGCCCCGAGGCGCCGGAGGCAGAGCTCCTGGAACACCCGGCCGGGCCCGGCGCCGCGGCGGCGCTCGGCGGCGCCGTCTCCCACGTCCAGGCTGACCTCGGCGAGGTCCAGCGGGAGGTGGGAGAGCGGGAACGGATGGGCGTGGTCGTCGATCACGGAGCGCGCCGGTTGCGCAGGCTGCCCCGGTGGCGCCCGGCGTCGGGCCGGCCCACGCCTACCGCTGGTCCAGGGCTTCGACCAGCTCGCCACCCTCTTCGCCCAGGATCGACCCGATGCGCTCGATGGCCTCCGGGCGGGTGCGGTTGATCCACATCAGCGCGATGATCCCCAGGACGAGCCAGGCGGCCGTGATGTAGATCGCCGTGTCGATCGGGGACACCGGCAGCGGCCAGATCGAGCCGTAGAGGGCGGCGGCAAAGATGACCGCGCCGATCAGCGGGATCAGGCCGTGCGTCAGCGGGTTGAACCGGCGGGAGGTCCGGTAGAAGAACCCGATGCCTCCCAGGCACAGCCCGATGTACACCAGCACCACGGCCAGGGTCCCGATGGTGGCCAGCAGGTAGTAGACGGTGAAGGCGTCGCCGCCCAGCTTGGGGGTGCCGAAGCCGAAGCCCACGACGGCGGCCACCACCGTGGCGACAAGGGCGATGACTGCGGTGGCGTTGATCGGGGTCTTGAACGTGCGGTGGGTGCGGGCGAACCAGCCCGGCAGCGTGCCCTCCCGGCCCATGGCGAACAGGGTGCGCGACCCGGCGGTCGCGCAGGCGACGCACACCACGAACGCCGAGGCCATGGCCGCGATCTCCACCAACGTCCCTGCGGCGTTGCCGGCGAAGATGTCGGTCACCTTGGCGAAGGTGCCTGTGACCCACGGGGCCGGGTTGTGCTGCAGCTGGGCCACGCCGAAGCCGATGGAGGCGGCGTACGTGGTGAACACGTAGAAGACGATGGCGAAGAGCACCGCCGCCGTCACAGCGATGGGGACCGACCGGCGGGGGTTGGCCGTCTCCTCCCCGAAGTCGGCCGCGGTCTCGAACCCGATGTAGGAGGTGACGCCGAGGATGATCCCGTAGAAGACGCCGTGGAAGCCACCGGTCACGGTGTGGGAGAAGGTGAAGGCGCCGAGGGACTGCCCGTGCGAGCCACCCTTGCCGGTGATGATGAAGTCGATGACGAAGAAGAGCAGCACCGTCACGATGCCGATGACCAGCTGCAGCTTGGTCGTCACGTGCACCCGGATCAGCGACAGGACCAGCAGCAGCGCCATGCCGATGAGGAAGAAGACGAACCACCAGCCGGTGCCGTGCAGTGTCAGCAGTGTGGCCGCCAGGTACCCCACGGCGGCCATCGTCATGGGGACGAAGGCGGCAAAGCCGAAGGCGTACATCCAGCCGCCCAGGAATCCGAACCGCTTGCCCAGGCTCCGGCTCAGGTAGGTGTAGGCGTAGCCCGCCGCCGCCATCCGCCGGGTGAAGCCGATGACGACGAACCCCAGCGCCAGGCAGGCGATGCCGCCGAGGAGGAACGAGAGCGGCGTGGAGCCCCCGGCCGTGGCCGCCACTCCGCCGGTGTTGAGGTCCATCGCCATGGCCGGCGACAGGACCGACACCGAGATGGCGATGGCGTCGATCGTCCGCAACGACCCCTTGGCCAGCTCGCCGGTCTGCTCCCCGCCCCCCGCCCTGCGCCCCCGAGCACCGGCCACCGCCGCTCCCAGCCCGCTCTTGCCCGTCGTGGTCATCTTCCCCTCCGTTTGGTTGTCCCGCCCTGCACCGCTCGATCCGGCCCCCGGCCGGCACGTCAGACGTACTTGCCCATGCCTCCGGCCACGTCGATCATTGCACCCGTGATGTAGCTAGCGCGGTCGCTGGCCAGGAACGCCACCACGCCCGACACCTCTTGCACCGACCCGAAGCGCCGCAGCGGCACCTCGGCCTCCGCCAGGCCGGCGAAGAACTCCTCGGGCGCGGCGTCCGGCGCCCTCCGGCGGCGGATGTTCTCCCACTGCGGGGTGACGACGAACCCGATGTTGACGCTGTTGACCAGGATCCCCTCCGGCCCGAACTGCTGGGCCAGCGCCTTGGTCAGGTTGAGGCACGCCGCCCGGTTGACGGTCGTGGCGAAGAAGGCGGGGTCCGGGTACTTCCCGTACACGGCGTTGACGTTGACCACCCTGGCCGCCGCGCTCTGCCGGAGGTGCGGGAGCGCGGCCCGGGTGCAGCGGATCTGGGAGAACAGCTTGACGTCCATGTCCTGTTGCCAGTCCGCGTCCGTCAGGTCCTCGAAGCCGCCCGGGTGGGCGGCGCCGGCGTTGTTGACCAGGATGTCCAGGCCGCCCAGGGCGGCTGCGGCATCGTCGACCAGGGAGGCCACCTCGTCGGGCTCGGTGACGTCGGCAACGACCCCGAGGAGCTGGGGGGCGTCGTCCGCCGGGCGGAGCGCCTCCTCGGTGGCCTTGACGTCGTCCGCGTTGCGGGCGCAGAAGGCCACCGACACCCCCTCGCCGAGCAGCTCGGCAACCACGGCGCGCCCGATGCCCTTCGTGCCCCCCGTCACCAGGGCCCGGCGGCCCGTGAGCCCGAGCTCCATCAGCCGCCGGCCTTCCCCGCCGCGGACGGCCCGGCGTCGGAGGGCGCGGCGTCGGAGGGCGCGGACACCCCGTTGCCCGACGTGGCCCGGCCGCGCTCCCGCTCGGCATTGGCGTGGTCCAGCAGCGTCTTGCGGGGCGGGTTGAACACGTCCACCTCCAGGCACGTGCTGTCCTGCGTACGGGCGCCGTGGGGGACCCAGGGGGGGATCACCACCACGTCACCCGGGCGGACGGTGCGCACGTCCCCGTCCAGCTCGAAGTCGAGCTCGCCCTCCAAGACGATGACGATCTGCTCCTCTTCGTGCGTGTGGCGCGGCGCCTCGGTGTGGGGAGCGAAGGTGACGAAGTTCACCATGGTGCGCTCGCCCAGGACGGGCCGGAACTCGAGCCCGGGGACCAGCTCCACGCACTGCACGTCGGCCACGGTCACGAAGCGGCCGTCGGCTTCGGGTATCCCCACCGCCTCGGTGGAGAAGTGCTGGTCTGCGGTCGTCATGCTTCCATCCTCGTGGAGTCGGTGACGAGGCGTCCGAGCCTGCGGACGCCCTCGTCGATGCGGTCTTCCGGTACGCCGCTGAAGGCCAGCCGGATCTGGTTGCGGCCCCGCCCGTCCACGTAGAAGGGCGCGCCGGGCACGAACGCCACGCCCTCCCCCTGGGCCCGTCCGGCCAAGAGGGTGGTGTCGATCCCCGCCGGGACCGTCAGCCAGACGAAGAAGCCCCCGGCCGGCCGGGTCCAGGTGGCGGCGGGCGGCATGGACCGTCCCAGCGCCGACAGCATGGCCGCGGCCCTCCCGGCGTACAGGCGCCGGGCGGCGGCCAGGTGCGCGGGGAAATGGCCGCCGGCCACGAACTCGCTCATGATCCGCTGGCCCAACGCTCCGGCGCACTGGTCGGCGTTCTGCTTGCCCGCGGCCATGGCGCCGACCACGGCCCTCGGGCCGATGGCCCATCCCAGGCGGACGCCGGGGAACAGGATCTTGGAGAAGGTCCCGATCTGCAGGACGGTGTGGGGGGCCAGGGACCACAGGCTGGGCAGCGGCTCTGCGTCGAAGCCGAGCTCCCGGTAGGCGACGTCCTCCACAACCAGGATCCCGTAGCGGGAGCAGAGCTCCACCAGCGCCCGCCGCCTCTCCAGCGTCAGGCTCAGGCCGGTCGGGTTCTGGTGGTCCGGGATCACGTACAGAAGCTTGGGCACGGGGCCGCCCCCGCGCAGGTGGCGCTCGAGCTCGTCCACGTCGAGGCCACCGCCGTCCATGGAGATGCCCACGACGTGCGCCGCGGAGCGGCGGAACGCCATCAGTGCGCCGAGGTACGTGGGCGCCTCCACGGCCACCGCGTCGCCCGCGTCCACGAAGACGCCGCACAGGAGCTGGAGTGCCTCGATGCCTCCGCTGGTGACCAGCACGTCGGCCGGGTCCGGTCGCAGGCCCTGGGTGGACTCCACGAGGTCGGCCACGGCCACGCGGCTCGAAGGCAGGCCCTCGGTCGGCGTGTACTGGAAGGCGACGGCGGCATCGTGGCCGACGAGGCGGGCCACGAGCGTCTCCATGGCCGCCACGGGGAACGTCTCGGGCGCAGGGAAGCCACCCGAGAACGTGATGGTGTCAGCCGAGCCGACCAGCGAGAGAATGGCCGTGAGGTCGCCCCCGCCGATCCGCGCCCGGGCCGCGAACCGATCGGTCCAGTTGACGGAGCCCGGCCCTTCCGGGACCAGGCTGGTCTGCGTGGAGTTCAAATGATGGCTCCCAAGCGATAGATTGACCGCAGTTGAAAGGGAGTGTATGCGGCCGACCTGGTATCTGACAAGCGCCATGGCGACGATGGGCTCGATGTGACAGGCCGGACGCCGCTGCGGGGCCTGCTGGACGTGACCGCACCGCTCCCGGCCGAGCCGGTCCGCCTGGACGACGTGGACCGGCGCCTGCTCACCCTCCTGGCGTCCGACGCCCGGGCGTCCCAGCGCAAGCTGGCCCGGGACCTCCACATGTCCCCGCCGGCGGTGGGCGAGCGCATCGCCCGCCTCGAGCGGCTGGGCGTGGTGCGGGGCTACACGCTGGACGTGGACTGGGCGGCGCTCGGGTACTTCAGCGTGTTCGTCACCGTCACCGCCATCCAGGGAGCCGACCAGGCCGTCATCCTCCAGTCGCTGCGCCGGCTGCCCGAGGTGGAGGCCATCGTGGTCATCACCGGCTCGATCGACATGCTGGCCCGCCTGCGCGTCCGGAGCCATGCCCACCTGCGCCAGGTGCTGCTGTCCGAGGTGTGGCGCATCGACGGCGTCCAGCGCACGGAAACGTTCATCGCGCTGGCCGAGATGTCGACCAAGGACGGCTATGTGGGAGAGCTCCTCTCGGTGGCCGAGCACGACGAGCGCGAGACTGACGGCCCGTCCGCGCAGGCGACAGGGCGGCGCCGCCCGGACCGACCGACCCGCCCGATGGAGGAGGCGCAATGAGCATCCAGCACGCCGTGCTGTTCGCGTTCGAGCCGGAGCTCGGGACGCAAGGCGAGGAGGACATGCTGGCCCAGGTGCGGGCCTGGCCCGAGGCCATCGGCGGGTTCGAGGCCCTGCGGATCGGCCGGGCCATCAGCACCGAGCGCACCCGCGGCTACCAGTACCTGCTGTTCATGGAACTGGCCGACGAGGCGGCGCTTGACGCCTACCAGGTCCACCCGGTCCACCAGCGCTTTGCCGCCTGGGTGGTCGACCACGGCGGGACCGTGCTGGCTCTCGACTACCACCTGGACCGCGCCACCGTGCTCGTGCCGGCCGGGGCGGGGGGCGCGGCGGGGGCCCGGGAGTGACGGCTCCGCCCCCAGATCCCACGGAGCTCCTCTACCTGCGCGACGCCTACCTCCGGGAGTTCGACGCCGTGGTGGCTGCCGTCGACGGCAGCCGCGTGGCTCTGGACCGCACCGCCTACTACCCGACCGGGGGCGGCCAGCCCCACGACGTGGGGACCATCGGACCTCTCGGCGTGACCGCCGTGGCCAAGGACGGCCACGTGGTGTGGCACACGGTGGACGGGCCGCCCCCCGCTCCGGGCACCCCGGTGCACGGGGCCATCGACTGGGCCCGGCGCCACGCCCTGATGCGCACCCACACCGCTCTGCACATCCTGTGCGGCGTCATCTGGCACCGGTGGCACAAGGCAGTGACCGGCGGGAACATGGAGCCGCTGTCGGCCCGCATGGACTTCGAATTCGATCCACTGCCCGACGGCTTCGGGGCCACGGTGGAGGAGCTGGTGAACGCCGAGATCGCGGCCGCCCGCCCCGTGGAGGTCCGGTTCGTGCCCCGAGACGCCCTCCTCGAGGACGACCTGGTCCGGACCAAGGTCAGCCTGGTGCCTGCGTCGGTGCCCGAGGTGCGCATCGTGGACATCGTCGGCCTGGACACCCAGGCCGACGGGGGCACGCATGTGCGCGCCACCAGCGAGGTGGGCCGGGTGCGGGTGGTCAAGACCGAGTCGAAGGGGCGCCAGAACAAGCGCATCCGCATCGAGGTGGCGGACGCCTGAGGCCGGTCAGCCCCGGGCCCGCCGCCGCAGGGCCCGGGTCAGGATCTCGCCGTAGAGATCGAGCCCCTCCCTGGAGATGCGACCCTCGGGGCCGGCGGCGATGGAGACCCGCTCGGGGACGATGCCCCACACGGGCACCCGCTGGCCCTCCCACCACTGGACGGTCTGGTCCAGATCATGGGTGCCGAGCCGGGCCGCGCACACGACCACGCCGGCGGGCACGCCGGCCGGCACCATCTCCAGGGTGGCGACCACCCGGGAGAACTCCACCCCGCCCGCCCGGGTGGGGATGACGATGGCCGAGGCCCGTTCCAGCGCGGCCCGCACGATGCGCTCGTCGCCCGGGGGCGTGTCCACCACGCCCAGCCCGTCGTGGCGCTCCATCGCCTTGGCCACCGTCCGCTCCGAAGGCGCCTCCACCACCGCCACGCCCTCGATCGGCCGGGCCTCGAACCACTCGGCCGAGGAAGCCTGCCGGTCCGCGTCGACCAGCACAACGGGGTCGTACCCGCGCTCGGCGGCGGCGGCGGCCAGGTAGATGGTGCTGGTCGTCTTGCCGACGCCACCCTTGACGTTGCTGACGACCAGGTTCATCGCCCGCGGCGCTCCTTCCGTCCCTTCCGCTCCACCCGGTCCACCCGCTCCATCACGGGCGAGTGTTGCGCGTGGGGGCGGCCGGAGCAAGCGGTAGCGACTCGGGACCTCCCGGCCCGGCGGTCCGCCCGCCGAGCGGGAACGGCGCGGGGAGGAGAACCTCGGCGTTGCGGTCCGCGGCCGTCCCCTCGAGCCGGGACCCGAACCCTGCCCCCGGCACGTTGGCCGCCAGCTCGCGGTGGAGCGCAGCCAGGTGCTCCACGTCCCCGGCTGCGTCACCCGGCACCGGTGGTGCGGCGTGGTCAACCACCCCGGTCGTCACCGAGAGCGTGCCGTCCTCGTTGGCCACCAGCTCCACAAGGCGGAACTGGGAGGGCCAGTCCGCGATGGCACAGGTGGCGATGTCGGCGAACGCTCCGGAGCCGTCCGGAGCCCGGCGGACAGCGATCTCGTGCACGTGGCGGTGGCCGTTCAGCCACACGACCACGTTGGGGAACCGGTGCACCAGGGCCACGACGGCGTCGCGCCCGACGCGGGGCTGGTCCAGCTCCATGCCCGCCTCCAGCCGACGTAGGTTCGTCAGGGACGACGGGCCGTGGTGCGACGCCAGGACGACCAGCCGGTCCGGGTTGGCCGTGACGGCCGTTTGCCCGTCAGGCGTGCGGTACCGGGCGTGCCGAGCCATCAGCTCCTCCTCCAGCCACCGGAGCTGGCGCACGCCCAGGGACCCGGTGGCGGCGCCGTCCAGGTTGGTCGTGTCCAGGAGGACCAGGCTGACCAGCGGGCTCAGCTCCACCACGCCATAGGCGGTGCCATCCTCGAGGTTGCGCCGGGAGTAGCCGTGGCCCGCCGGCATCCCGGAAGCAGCCAGGTGGGCGGCCACGAAGTCCCGCCGGTCCACGATCCTGCGTCCCGCGCCCGGCGGCACCGGCCGGGCCGGGCCGGCGAGGAACTCCTCCGGGTGGGAGTAGAGCCGGTCCTCGTGGCCCACGACGTCCCGGCCCTGCGGCAGGGCCAGCGGCTTGCGCCCACCCACCACCAGGGACCGGTAGGCGGGCGTGGGCACCACCTCGCCGAACGGCAGGCCGTCGTGGTTCCCGTAGCAGGACACCCATCCGATCGTGAGGCCGGCCCGGTCGAAGGGCGACACGGCCCGGTCGAGCAGCCCGGGCAAGGTAGGAAACCCGAGCTGGCGCTGGAACCGGCCGTTCCGTTCGTCCGGGCGCCAGTAGAGGTCCGCGCCCGGCCAGCGTGCGTGCTGGACGCCGTCATAGGGTGCGCCGTCGCCCAGGGCCACCCGTCCGCCGGCCATGAGGGCCACGTACCACTCGAGCTCGTTGGCTTGGGCGTTGTCCAGGTTGTCACCGGTGCTGACCACAAGCTGGAGGGGCGCCCCGGTGTCCCGGCTCTCCAGGCAACGGCCAACTGCCCGCACCGCCTCGGCGACGGCATGGGCGCACATGGGCTCCTGCGCCCGCTGGGCCGGGATCAGCGCCGCCGCCCCGGGATGACCGCGGAGCTCCTCCATGAACTCCAGCCGGCCCGGAGACTGGACGTCGGCCAGCTGGAGGTCGGTGACGTGGGCCAGGAAGGCCAGGCTGACGCTCGTGGCGGTCCGGCGCCCCCACGGCGCCAGCGAGTCCAAGCGGACCCGGGCCGTTCCCGGCGCCGGCGCCACGGCCCGGTAGGGATGGCGCTCGCCATTGCGCAGGACCGGGCCGGGGCCCAGGGCGGTCTCCCCCACGCTGCCGGCTGCGGCGGGTCCGGAGCCGACGGTGCCGGTCACGACGGAGGAAGGTTAGTGAGCGTCGGGCGGGGCTGGCGGGGCTGGTGGGGGGCGGCATCGCACCGCCGTTTCACCGGGAATGGCACCGGGTACTGCATGACTCGTCGGAATCGCACTCCTGGGGAGGTACACGCCATGATCGGCGGACTTGGAGCAAGCCTCGTCGTCTTTGCCGTCGGAGCCATCTTGGACTTCGCGGTGACTACCAGCCCGTACCAGCACGGCTTCAACGTGCGGACCGTAGGCGTCATCCTCATGATCGTGGGGGCGGTGGGCCTGGTGCTCTCCGTCCTGGCCATGGCCTTCGGCAGCGGCTCCTGGCGCCGCCGCCGGACCGTCGTGGAGGACACACGCGGCAACGTCGTCCGCCGCGAGGACACCTACCTGTAAGGGCGCATCCGGCGGGTCCTACCGCCGACGTGGGGAGCCACCCACGCCGCCAGCGCGGCCACAGGCACGATCTCGGGCTCGCGCCCCGGGTCCGCCCGGAGCTTCGCCTCGACCCCGCCGGCGGCGATCGACCGCTTGGACACAGTGACCTGTACCGGGCAGCCCACGAGCTCTGCATCCGCGAATTGCACGCCCGCCCGCTCGCCACGGTCGTCCACCAGCACGTCCAGGCCGGCCGACTCGAGCGCTTGGACGACGGCGTCGGATGCCCCAAGTCCCTCGTCCCCGAGGGCGCACAGGTGGACGGAGAAGGGGGCGATTGACGCCGGCCACACCATCCCGCGCTCGTCGTGGCACTCCTCGGCCACGCAGGCGATCAGGCGGTCCACCCCGATGCCGTAGGAGCCCATCACGATCGGCTTCTCCTCGCCGTCCTCGCCCAGGTACGTGGCACCCAGGGCGGCGTACCGCGTGCCGAGCTTGAAGATGTTGCCGGTCTCCACCGCCCGCTCGGTCCGCAGCGGCGCACCGCACTGGACGCACGGCTGGCCGGCCTCCACCGCCGCCAGATCGGCCACGACGTCGGCCTGGAAGTCACGGCCCACGTTGACGTTTCGCAAGTGGTAGCCGGCCTCGTTCGCCCCGGCCACCAGGTTGGGGGAGCGAGCGACAAGCTCGTCCACCACGACCAGGGCCTGGGTCCCCACGCCCACGGGCGATCCATATCCGGGCACCGCGCCGATGGCGTCGATCTCCTCGGGGGTCATGGGGCGCAGCTCGGCGGCGCGCACGGCGCCGGCCAGCTTGGTCTCGTTGAGCTGCATATCGCCGCGCACCACGGCCAGGACCATGCGGCCGTCCGAGGTGGCCATGAAGAGCGCCTTGGCGGTGCGCTCGGCCGGGATGCCCATCACTGCGGTCAGGCGCTCGATCGTGTCCGCCCCGGGGGTCTCGACCCGCTCCATCGGCACCGGGTCCTCCGCGCCGGGCTGCAGCGTGGCCGCCGTCGCCACCTGGCGGTTCTGGGCGTACCCGCAGCGGTCGCACAGCACGATCGTGTCCTCGCCGATCGGCGTCAGGTACATGAATTCGTGCGCCTCGTAGCCGCCCATCATGCCGACGTCGGCTGAGACCGCGACCACCGGCAGCCCGCACCGGCGGAAGATCTCCACGTACGCGCCGTGGATGCGGGCGTACTGCTCGTCCAGGCCGGCCGGGTCCCGGTCAAGCGTGTAGCCGTCCTTCATGGTGAACTCGCGCAGTCGGACCAGGCCGCCCCGCGGGCGGGGGTCGTCGCGGAACTTGAGCTGGATCTGGTAGACGAAGCGCGGGAGCTGGCGCCAGGACTGCACCTCGCTGGCGGCGAGGGTGGCCACGATCTCCTCGTGGGTCAGGGCCAGGACGTGAGGACGTGTCCGCCGGTCCGAGAACCGCACCAGCTCCGGGCCGATGGCGTCGTACCGGCCGCTGCGCCGCCACACCTCGGCCGGGTGGACCAGCGGCAGCAGCACCTCCGCACCGCCCACGGCGTCCATCTCCTGGCGGAGGATCTCCTCCACCCGCTCCTTCACCCGCCACCCGAGCGGCAGGAACGAGAAGATGCCCTGCCCGAGCTGCCGCACGAAGGCGCCACGGAGGAGGAGCTGGTAACCGGGCGATTCGGCCCCGGCCGGCGTGTCACGCAGCGTCGAGCCGAGGAGCTGGGTCATGCGCATCGGCAGACATTAAGCGCGACGGGCCGGGCGGGCGCACCGGCGCCCATCTACACTTCGGCCATCCCGGGCGGCGGCGGGGCCGCCCGGTGGCCGGACTGGCCATGGCGGTAAGGGGGGTTCGTGATGACCACCACGTCCAAACAGTCGGGAGCAGAGGACGTCCTCGCTCGGGACATCGCCCGGCTCCAGTCACTGGGCTACGCCCAGGAGCTGCGGCGCCGAATGGGCGGGTTCTCCAACTTCGCGGTGTCCTTCACCATCATCTCGGTGCTCTCGGGCTGCCTCACCCTGTACTACTTCGGCATGCAGGAGGGCGGGCCCTCGGTGATGGTCTGGGGCTGGATCCTGGTGGGAGTCATGACGACCATCGTGGGTCTGGGCATGGCCGAGATCTCTTCCGCCTACCCCACGGCGGGAGGGCTCTACTACTGGTCGGCCCGGCTGGCCAAGTCCAATCCCGGGGCGTGGAGCTGGTTCACCGGCTGGTTCAACCTCCTGGGCCAGATCGCGGTGACGGCGGGGATCGACTACGGCTTCGCCTTCTTCTTCACCTCGTTCTTGAACATGACCACCGGCTACCCCAGCACGCCGGGCTACATCCTCATCGTGTACGCGGGGATCCTGGCCGTCCACGGCCTCCTCAACACCTTCGGGGTCCGGGTCGTCTCCTTCCTGTCCGACGTGTCGGTGTGGTGGCACGTCCTGGGCGTGCTGGTCATCGCCGGCGTCCTGGTGTTCGTGCCGTCGCACCACGCCCCGGCCTCGTTCGTCTTCACCAAGTTCGTCAACCTGTCGGGCTTCCACGCCGCGCCCTACGTGTTCTTCGTGGGCCTCCTCATGGCGCAGTACACCTTCACGGGTTACGACGCCTCGGCCCACATGTCCGAGGAGACCCTCAACGCGGACCTGGCGGCGCCCCGCGGCATCGTGAACTCCATCGTGGTGTCACTGGTAGCCGGGTGGATCCTCATCCTGGCCATCACCTTCGTCATCCCGACGAACATGCACACCTACCAGACGTACGCGACCCAGGAGTTCGCACCGGTCCTCATCTGGGTCACAGCGATCGGGCGGCACGGCGCGGAGCTGCTCCTCGTCATCGCCTTCGTGGCCCAGGCGTACTGCGGCATGGCGTCGGTGACGGCCAACTCCCGGATGCTCTACGCCTTCAGCCGGGATGGCGCCGTCCCGGGCCACCGCCTGTGGCACCGGATCAACCCCCGCACCCGGACGCCAACCAACGGCATCTGGTTCTGCGTGGTGTTCGCCTTCCTCCTGGCCCTCCCCTCCATGTGGAGCGGCGTGGCCTACGGCGCAGTGACCTCGATCGCCACCATCGGCCTGTACATCGCCTACGTGCTGCCCACCGTCCTGCGGCGCATGCAGGGCAAGGCCTGGCAGGGTGGCAGGTGGTCCCTGGGCCGCTGGAGCCCGGCCGTCGGGATCCTGGGCATCGCCTGGGTCGTCATCATCGCCGTCCTCTTCATGCTGCCGGAGTTCTCGCCCATCAACCGTGACACGTTCAACTACGCTCCCGTCGCCGTGGGCGTGGTCCTGGCGTTCTCCGGCGGGTGGTGGGCCTTCAGCGCCCGCAAGTGGTTCCGCGGCCCGCGCGTGCAGGGGGACGAGCGCCAGCTTTCGGCGATCGAGGCGGGGTTCACTCCGGCGCGAGCGCTCGAGGAGATCGATTGAGCCACCCGACCGGCCGCGTTGGCCCCCAGGACCTGCCGGCAGCGGTGGACGACGGCACCGTGGACACGGTCCTCGTGGTCATCACGGACATGCAGGGCCGCCTCCAGGGCAAGCGGATCGACGCACGGTTCTTCGTGGACGAGGTGGCCAGCCACGCCACGGAGGGCTGCAGCTACCTCATGGCCGTGGACGTGGACATGCGCACCGTGGAGGGCTACTCCATCAGCTCGTGGGAGACGGGCTACGGGGACTTCGTCTTCCGCCCGGACCTGTCGACCCTGTGCCCCGTCCCCTGGCACGAGCGGACCGTGCTCTGCCATGCCGACGTGGTGTGGGAGGACGGCTCACCAGTGGAGCAGTCCCCCCGCCGGATCCTCCAGCGCCAGCAGGGCCGCTTGGCCGAGCGGGGCTGGACCGGGCTGGCCGGGACGGAGCTCGAGTTCATCGTCTTCACCGACAGCTACGAACACGCCTGGCACCGCGGCTACCGCGAGCTCACGCCGGCGAACACCTACAACGTGGACTACTCGATCCTCGGCACCTCCCGGGTCGAGCCCCTCCTGGGCCGGGTCCGGCGGGAGATGCGGGCGGCGGGGATGCCCGTGGAATCGCTCAAGGGCGAGTGCAACCTGGGCCAGCACGAGCTGGCGTTCCGCTACGGGGAGCTGGTCGCCAAGGGCGACGAGCACGTGCTCTACAAGACCGGGGCCAAGGAGATCGCGGCCCAGGAGGGCCAGTCGATCACCTTCATGGCCAAGTTCGACGAGCGGGAGGGCAACAGCTGCCACATCCACCTCTCCGTCCGAGACGGAGAGGGGCGTCCGGTCTTTGCCGGAGACCGGGCCGGCGGCATGTCCGAGGTCATGGAGCACTGGCTGGCGGGCATGCTGGCCACCCTCCCCGAGATGACGCTGCTGCTGGCACCGAACGTGAACAGCTACAAGCGGTTCGCCAGCGGCTCCTTCGCCCCCACGGCGGTGGCCTGGGGACGCGACAACCGCACCTGTGCCTTCCGGGTGGTGGGCCACGGGCCCTCGATGCGAGTGGAGTGCCGGGTGCCGGGTGGCGACGTCAACCCGTACCTGGCCATTGCCGCCCTGGTGGCCGGAGGACTGCACGGCGTGGACACCGCCCTCGAGCTCCCCCCCGCGGTGGAGGGGAACGCGTACGTGGCCGACCTGCCCCGCATCCCCCGCACCCTGCGGGAGGCGGCCGAGCTGTTCACACGCAGCGCCGTCGCCCGGGCGTCCTTGGGGGACGGCGTGGTGGACCATTACGCCACCATGGCCCGGGTCGAGATAGAGGCGTTCGACACCGCGGTCACGGACTGGGAGCGGTACCGGTGCTTCGAGCGGCTGTGAGACCGGGCGCCGGGCGGGTTGCGGCCCCGGCATGACCCACCGCGTCATCAGCCCCGTCAACGAGTCGGTCATCGCCACTCTCGAAGACGTCAGCGAGGAGGTGACCGACGAGGCCATCGCCCGGGCGGCGGCGGCCCAGGCGGCGTGGGCAGCCGTGGCGCCGGGCGACCGGGCGCGCCTCTTGGCCAGGGCGGCGGCGGCCGTGGACGGAGCCCGGGAGGAGTTGGCCGCCCTGGAGGTCCGCAACGCCGGCCACACCATCGCCAACGCCCGGTTCGAGGCTCAGAACGTACGCGACGTGCTGGCCTACTACGCCGGCGCGCCCGAGCGGCACGGCGGCCGTCAGATCCCGGTTCCCGGTGGCGTGGACATCACCTTCCGGGAGCCCATCGGCGTGGTCGGCATCATCGTCCCGTGGAACTTCCCCATGCCCATCGCCTCGTGGGGCTTCGCCCCGGCGCTGGCCGCCGGGAACTGCGTCGTCCTCAAGCCGGCCGAGCTGACGCCGCTGACGGCGATGCGCATCGCGGAGCTGTGCCACGAGGCCGGCATCCCCGAGGACGTCTTCCAGGTGCTGCCGGGCCGGGGCAGCGTGGTGGGGTGGCGCTTCGTGACCCACGAACGGGTGGGGAAGGTGTGCTTCACCGGCTCCACGGAGGTGGGCAAGCGCATCATGGCCGGCTGCGCCGAGCAGGTGAAGCGGGTCACGCTCGAGCTGGGTGGCAAGAGCGCCAACATCGTGTTTGCCGACGCGGACCTCGAGCAGGCTGCGGCCAGCACCCCCGGGTCCGTGTTCGACAACGCCGGCCAGGACTGCTGCGCACGCTCTCGGCTCCTCGTCCAGCGCTCGGTGTACGACCGGTTCCTGGAGCTGCTCGAGCCCGCAGTCACCGGCTTCAGGGTGAAGGACCCTGCGGCCGAGGACGCCGAGATGGGCCCCTTGATCAGCGCCGAGCAGCGAGACGCCGTGGCGTCCTACGTGCCGCAAGGCGCGCCGGTCGCATTCAGCGGATCCGTGCCCGAGGGGCCGGGGTTCTGGTTCCCGCCCACCGTGCTGGCCCCGGTGGACCCGCGTGACCGGGTGGCGCGCGAGGAGATCTTCGGGCCCGTGCTGGCAGTCATCCCGTTCAGGGACGAGGCGGAAGCCCTGACCCTGGCCAACGACACCCCCTACGGGCTCTCCGGGTCTGTGTGGACCAACGACGTCGGCCGGGCACTGCGGGTCAGCCGGGCGCTGGAGACGGGAACCATCTCGGTGAACTCGCACTCCTCCGTCCGGTACTGGACGCCGTTCGGCGGGTTCAAGCAGTCCGGACTGGGGCGGGAGCTCGGGCCCGACGCCCTGGACGGCTTCAGCGAAGTGAAGAACGTGTTCATCGCCACGGGAGGCTGAGCAGAGACATGGGACGACTCGACGGCAAGGTCGCGGTCATCACCGGCGGCGCCAGCGGAATCGGCCGGGCCTCGGCCCGGCGGTTCGCGGCCGATGGAGCCAAGGTGGTGGTGGTCGACCTGGACGAGGCCGGGGCCGCCACGGTGGCAGCGGAGATCGGCGGCCGGCACATCCGGGCCGACGTGACCGACGCCGCCCAGGTGGCCGACATGTACGACCAGGCCATCGCCGCCTTCGGCGGCCTGGACGTCTGCTTCAACAACGCCGGCATCTCGCCGCCGGACGACGACTCGATCCTGACCACGGGCATGGACGCCTGGCGCCGGGTGCAGGAGGTCAACCTGACCAGCGTCTACCTGTGCTGCCAGGCCGGCATCGCGCGGCTCCTGGAGCATGGAGGCGGGAGCGTCATCAACACCGCGTCGTTCGTGGCGGTCCTGGGCGCTGCCACCTCGCAGATCTCCTACACCGCCTCCAAGGGCGGGGTCCTGGCGATGTCACGGGAGCTCGGGGTCCAGTTCGCCCGCCGCGGCGTCCGGGTGAACGCCCTGTGCCCCGGGCCGATCAACACCCCGATGCTCCAGGAGCTCTTCGCCAAGGATCCCGAGCGGGCCACCCGCCGGCTGGTCCACGTGCCGATGGGCCGCTTCGGCGAGCCCGAGGAGATCGCCGCCGCGGCCGCCTTCCTGGCCTCCGACGACGCGTCCTTCATCACGGCCTCCACCTTCCTGGTGGACGGAGGGATCCACGCCGCCTACGTGACGCCCCTGGACGGCGAGTAGCCGGGCGCCGTCAACCGGCCGCAGTGGCCGGCCGGCCCGAGCCGCTTCGGTGGCGGGAGGTCTTCGGCACGAGCTGGTAGACGAGGGCGACCCTCGCCGTGACCGTCTGGGTCCCGGGCTGGATGGGGGCGGGAACGGCCGGCGCCCGTGCCGCCGCTCCCGCGTAGAAGGGAACCGGCGATGTCGATGTTGTCGACGACTCGTCCTTCAGCGAGCACAGCCGCCCGATCCTCTGGTTCGCGGCCGACGCCATGCTGGCCGCGTGGGCCGCGGCCTGGCGGACCGCGGCGCGGCGCGCCTGGTCCTGGGCGGCGAGCGGATCTGTGACCGAGAACGAGAGCGACTGGATCGTCGTGTCCGTTCCCCCGGCCGCCACGGCCTGCGAGATGAGCTGGGCCACCGAGGAGAACCGGTGGACCTTGCCCACGACCGAGGTGTCAGCGGCGTACCCGGTGAGGACGGTTCCTGTGGAGGCGTAGGTGGGTTGCACCGAGAGGTCCGTCGTCTGGATGTCCCTGCGGACCAGGCCGCCCGCTGCAAGTGCCGACACGACCGCAGAGGTTGCCGTTTCGTCGCTCTGGAGGGCCTGACCGGGGTTGGCCGCCGAGGCGCTCACCTGGAGGTCCACCGTCAGCATGTTGGGCGACGTCGTCACGGACCCCCGTCCCTGGACGCTCAGCTCCAGCGATCCCGCGCCGCAGGTCGCGGTGGCGCCGGCGGCGATCGGCGAGGCGATGGCGCTCCCCACGACGCCCATGGCTGATGCTGCGGCCGCTCCACACAAGAGCAGCGCACCCGTGCAGACGACGCGCCGGGAACGGCTCAACGTGCGGGTCATGAAGTCACCTCCACGTACAGGCTCCAGGCCGAGGCGGCTACGGAGCAGGTCACGGCATGGTTCGCGCAGGCCGGACGCTCGGCCCGCACCGTGGTCGACCCCACGTGCCCGGCCACGATCCGCCACGCGCCGGCTTGATCGGTTGGCCGGACGGTGACGGTGGGGAGCCGGTTCGGGAGGGGATCGAGCACCGGGCGGAGCACGCCCCACGGATGGCGGCCGGAGGTGCGGGGCAACTCGACGGTCGCCTCCTGGCCGACCCGGAGGACGAGGGGGTGCCCCGCGGTCCCCGCAGCCGGTGAGGCGCGACCGGCCATGGGGGAGGGGGTCGCAGACGGCGCTGCCCCAAAGACGAGCGCCGAACCGACCAGGCCGCACGGCGTCACCGGGGCCCGCCCGCTGACGTGGCAGGTGGCGTTGGCACCAGCAGGCAACGGCTGCCGGTTCTGGGCCCGGGAAGGTCCGGCAGCGTACTGGTGCTTGGGAGTTGTCCCCGGCCCCCGGCCCACCGCAATCGAGAGGGCACCCACCACTCCCAGGGCGGCTGCAAGGCCACCGCCCGCCACCTGGAGGCGCCGCCGGCGCCGGCGCCGGATGCCGGCGAGCACGTTGGCACGGGCGTGCGCAGCGTCCCCCGCCCCGTACGAGGGGAGGTCGGTCCCGAGCGCGGCCCGCAGGCGGGTTTCCAGGCGCTCAGCCTCCCCGGGCACCGTCGCCTCCTTCATGGGGACCGGGGATGCTCGCCCCAGCGCCGCCGAATTCGCCCAGGAGCCGGGCCAGGGACGCTCGCGCCTTGGCCAGCTGGGACTTGACCGTTCCCAGCGAGCAGCCGAGGGCCGCGGCGACGTCGCGCTCAGGCAGATCCTCGTAGTAGCGGAGGACGACCGCCTCCCTCTGGCGTGGCGGGAGGGCGCGGACGGCGTCGAGCACGGCCATGACGTCCGCAGATCGATCGGTGTCCGAGCTTTCGTCGGTCTCCCCCCGCCACAGTCGGAGGTTGCCGCGCTCCTCTCGGACGCGCCGGCGTCCCCGCGACCGGCACTGGTTCACCACGGCGGCCCGGAGATAGGCGTGCGCCCGCTCGGGATCCCGCAGGCGGTGCCAGCCGGCGAAGGTCCGGACGAACGCATCCTGCACCGCCTCCTCGGCCGCAGCCCGGTCGTCCAGCAGGAAAGAGGCCAGACGGCAGAGGCCCGCATAGTGCTGATCGAAGAGCGCCGACACAGCGCCGTCCCGCCGGTCGGTCATGACGACCCCGGCGGCGTGCGCCGCAGGCAGGCTGTAGGCGAGCACTGCTCCGTCACTCACACCATTACAGACGCTGCGCGCCTCCAAAAGGTTGCCCTACATGTTCCAGAAGGAAACGGCGAGCCCCCGCCACCGTCACCGGTGGCAGTCCCGGCCGGGCGCCGGGAAGCGGTTCGACCGTGCTGTCATGAGCGGCGGGCGGTGGGCGGGCGGCGGGCGGGCGGCGCTCTCGAGGCCGTCTTGGAAGATCGATGCGCGGCTCAGCGATGTCCGTCGAGGATGAACACTGGGTGCTCGCGGGCGATCCGCAACAGCTCCTCGTCGTCTGCGTCCGGGCCAACGCCCTCGAAGAACTGCCCCACCTCCATCTTCCACCGGCGGAGATAGGCACGAAGGACGGGGGGCTTCTCCTCGTTGGCGAGCTCGGTCACCGTGCGCTCCACGCGGCGGCGCCCAAGCACGAGGACGAGGCGCCCGTTGTCGGCACGGACGTTTCGGGCCCATTGGGTGTCGCCGCGAGGCGAGACCAGGTACTCCCGGCCCTCGTAGCAGAGCAGGTTCACCGGCGCTCGCCGCACAACTCCGCTCCTGCGGCCTCGCACCTCGAGTATGCGACTTCCCCACACGCTGATCCCGAGCCGCATTGCCGCAACCAGGATCGGGTTGGCGATCTGGCGCACGATCCTCCCGGGTCTGATGTACTTGGCAGGCACTTGGGCCATCGGTCGGCTCCTCTGTGTTGATGAAGTGAACGGTGCTCGGGACTGGTGGGAGCTCGGCTGGTTTGCTCCGGAGGTCACCGGTTGGCCGCGGCCCGCTCGAAGGCGCTTGCGCCGGCCCGCCAGGTCGCCTCGAGGTTCGAGCCAGCCGGGTAGCGGCCGTCAAGCTCGAGGACGACCATGCCGTGGGTGAACGACCACAGCGCCTGGGCCAGCTCCGGGTCCCCGGTGACGACAAAGAAGGGATTGCCAGCCCACTCCTCCAGCCCGGCAGGCAGCAGGTCCCGAGCGAAGGAGGACTGCGTGGCGAGTCGGTAGACCGCCGCGTTCACAAGGCACAGCGCGCGGTAGGCGACGAGCAGACGCGTGAGGGGGCTGCTCGGACCAGGCCCCCTGAGCGCTGAGTGGGTCGCCTCGCCGAGCTTGGCGATGCCGTCGATGACGAGCGCCACCTCGATCGCCTTCTTGCTGGCGAAGTGCTTGTAGAGCGAAGGGGCCTGGATGCCGAGCTCGTCGGCGACCCGGCGCATGGTGAGGGCATCGGCTCCTTCGGCCTCGAGGATCTTCCTCGCCGCGCCGACGATCTCCGCCGCCCGGCCGGCCTTCGCGACGGGCACCTCGGGTCGGCCGAGCTCGCCGGGGAGGAGGTCCGTGGCGGGTGGCGTCGCGGTAGCGCGTGCTGCCGAGGGGGGCGTCATCGCGCCGGTGCGGGTGCAGGTTCGCTGGGCATCTGCGGGCTCCTCAGCCAAGGTGCGGCTCACGTCAGCCAAGGTGCAGCTCACGTCGTTCGCTCGTTCGCTCGTACTATTGCTAACGGCGTTAGCTGAGTCAAGGCTCCTACCCGGGTGCTCCAGCCCCGTCCCCCACGTCCTGGGTGACGCTGAGACTCAGGATGAGCCAACGCGCGCCGCTGCGAATCTCAGGCGTAGCTGTGTAACATCTCCGCCGGTGTCCAGCAACGGGAGCTGCCTGCGCCTCGGGATCGTCGGCGCAGGGAACATCGCTCCGCTCAACGTCGCCGGCTACCTCGAGGACCCACGCTGCGACGTCGCCGCCGTGTGCGACCCGGTGCCCGGGCGCGCCGAGGCCGCAGCCGCAAGCTGGGGCGTGCCGCGCGCCTATCACGACCTAGACAGTCTCCTCGCGGACCCGGACGTGGACGCCGTCGAGATCCTCTCGCCCACCCACCTCCACTACGAGCACGTGCTGGCGGCGCTCGCCGCCGGCAAGCACGTCTCCTGCCAGAAGCCCTTTGCCCACGGCGTCGACGAGGCACGAGCCCTCGGCGAAGCCGGCGCGAAGGCCGGCGTCGTGCTGCGCGTCGGCGAGTGCTTCCGCCACTACCCGCCACTCGAGCGCGCGAAGGAGCTCATCGAGGACGGCGCCATCGGTCGTCCGACCCACTTGCGCATCCGCACCGTGGTCGGCCAGACGGATGCCGCCTTCCAGATCGGGCTCGATGCGAACGGCTACCTCTGGCGCCTCGACGGCTCGTGCCCCGGCGGGCACCTGTTCGACGACATGGTGCACAAGTACGCCATGGCGCTGTGGCTCGCGGGCAAGGACGTCACCTCGGTGCAGGCGGTCGTGCGCCGCCGCGACTACTTCTTCGAGCCGTGCGCGGCGATCTTCGAGTACGACGACGAGCACCTGCTCGGCTCGATGGAGGTGAGCTACGCCCCCAAGATGTGGCTGCGCAGCTCGTACTACGGGGCCGATGAGTTCTTCGAGGTGCAAGGCGACGAGGGCTTCTTGTGGGTGACGCGCTGCACCGGGGAGCTGCTCGACCTGCCCGCCCTCGTGCTCTACCGGGGCACGGACAACCACCGTACGACGACGAGCTTCACGAACTTGGACGCCGACTGGGGCGCGGGCTTCAGGCGCTCCTCGGCCCACTTCGTCAACGCAGTTCTCGACGGGGTCCCGCCAGTGATGACGGCCGACGAAGCGGTGAAGGTCCTCCAGCTCTGCTTCGCCGTGTACCGCGCCGGTAAGACCGGCGAGCGGGTCGACCCACGCACCGTCACCGGCAGGGTGGTGGCCGAGGGGTGGACTGCCTCATAGGGTCGCGCCACAGCGCGCCCAAGTCGGCGTCTCGCGCCGTCCGCGATGTTGTGGAGACGATGGGGCTCGAACCCACGACCTCCTGCGTGCAAAGCAGGCGCTCTAGCCAACTGAGCTACGTCCCCGCGGACCCAACGGTAGCGTGAACGAGGGTACGGATAGGCCACCGCGATGCCGCCGGGTGCCCGTGGATCCGCCGTCCCCACCCGGAGCCGGGCGACCTCGGTGCCAGCAGCCGCGAGGGAGCCTCGGTAGGTGGTCGGGGCGATCCGCTACGATGAGGCGCTCCCGGGGGCTATAGCTCAGTTGGTTAGAGCGCAGCACTGATAATGCTGAGGTCCGTGGTTCAAGTCCACGTAGCCCCACCGAGCAAGACCGGGGTCTTCCCTGGCTGAGGCCCGTTTGGGACTCAGGGCGCGGCGATGGGTGGTCGAGGACCGGCACGGACTGACCCTGAGTTGGCCGGCGCCAGCGACCTGGCTTCGGCTGAACGGCGTCGGACGCAAGATGTTGGCCAACGCGGACGCACCGATGGGTCCGACTGGCCGGACCCGCCGTCCTGGTTGGTGAGCCCGCGGTGCGCCAACTCGGCGACAAGGCGTTCGAGGGTCCACTCGCCGGTCCATGTCCCGTGCGAGCCGCTCGATCTTGTGCACCACGACGCCGCGCTCAACTTGGACGAGGCGCAGACCTTCTGCGACCACGAAGCTGCCGAGCAGGCGGCACGAGTCCTCCCCGAGGGTGCCCTTGGGAAGGCGCGCCAACAGCAGCCCGCCGTCGAGCGCGGCGCCGACGTCGAAGCCGGAGGTGGCCGAGCCCACCACCGGGAGGGGGCGCCCTCGTGGCCGGTGGCTACATGTGGACATATGTGCTACAATACCGTCAATGGGCACCTCAATCTCTGTGCGCGACCTGCGAAACACGGTCAGCCAGGTGCTTCGCCGGGTCGAAGCCGGCG
>DAHUZE010000068.1 GCA_027306755.1 Acidimicrobiaceae bacterium
CGAGGTCTTCCCAGACCGGGACCATTTCGGGCGGATCTTCTACAACCAGGCGACCATGTCTGCGACCGGGATCCCGCAGATCGCCGCCGTGCTCGGATCGTGCACGGCCGGCGGCGCCTACGTCCCCGCCATGAGCGACGAGGCCGTGATCGTGCGCGACCAGGGGACGATCTTCCTCGGAGGTCCCCCGCTGGTGAAGGCGGCGACGGGCGAGGTCGTCACGGCCGAGGAGCTGGGCGGCGGGGAGCTCCACGCCCGGCGGTCCGGCGTGACCGACCACCTGGCGGACGGCGACGAGCACGCCCTGGCCATCGTGCGCGAGATCGTGGCCACCCTCGGGCAGGCGCCGCCCGCACCCTGGGACGTGGCCCGGCCCGAGGAGCCGGTCCTGGACCCGAGCGCCCTCTACGGCGTGGTCCCTGCGGACCTCCGCACCCCCTCCGACGTGCGCGAGGTGGTGGGCCGCATCGTGGACGGCTCGCGCTTCTTGGAGTTCAAGGCCGAGTACGGCGCCACCCTGGTGTGCGGGTTCGCCCGGGTGTGGGGACACCCGGTGGGCGTCGTCGCCAACAACGGGGTGCTGTTCTCCGAGTCCGCGCTGAAGGGCGCCCACTTCGTGGAGCTGTGCGACCGGCGGCGGATCCCGCTGCTCTTCCTCCAGAACATCAGCGGGTTCATGGTCGGGCGCGACTACGAGGCCGGCGGCATCGCCAAGCACGGGGCCAAGATGGTGACCGCGGTCGCTTGCGCCCGGGTGCCCAAGGTGACGGTGGTGATCGGCGGCAGCTTCGGGGCCGGCAACTACTCGATGTGCGGCCGGGCGTACGGGCCCCGGTTCCTCTGGATGTGGCCCAACGCCCGGATCTCGGTCATGGGCGGGGACCAGGCGGCGGCGGTGCTGGCCACCATCAGGCGCGACCAGGTCGAGGCCTCAGGGGCATCGTGGAGCGCCGAGGAGGAAGCGGCCTTCAAGGCGCCCGTGCAGGCGCAGTACGAAGAGCAGGGAAGCCCCTACTACTCGACGGCGAGGTTGTGGGACGACGGTGTGATCGACCCGATTGACACCCGGCGGGTGGTCGGCCTCTCGGTGGCCGCGGCGGCCAACGCGCCCTTGGCAGACGTCGGGTACGGCGTCTTCCGGATGTGATGGCCGGCTGCCGCTCCGTCCTCGTCGCCAACCGGGGCGAGATAGTCGTGCGAATCTGCCGCACGCTTGCCGCCCGGGGGATGGGGTCCGTGGCCGTCTACACCGGCGAGGATGCCGGGGCGCCGCACGTGCTGGCCGCCGACCGGGCGGTGGGCATCCCCGATTACCTGTCCGCCCCCGCGCTCGTGGTCGCGGCCGCGGCGGCCGGAGCGGACGCCGTGCACCCCGGGTACGGCGTCCTCGCCGAGGACGCCGGGTTCGCCCGGGCCGTGCTGGCTGCCGGACTGGCGTGGATCGGGCCGCCCCCCGCGGCCATCGATGCCATGGGCGACAAGATCCGGGCGAAGGCGATGGTGGCCGCAGCTGGTGTGCCCGTGGTGCCCGGAGCGGGGCAGCCGGGGATGTCCGACGCGGAGCTCTTGGAGGCGGCGCTCGCCATCGGCCTCCCCGTCCTCCTCAAGCCCGCCGCCGGCGGAGGGGGCAAGGGCATGCGCCGGGTGGAGGCGGCCGAGTCCCTCGCCGAGGAGATCGCCGCGGCCCGGCGGGAGGCGGAGGGCGCGTTCGGCGACGGCACGCTGCTCGCCGAGCGGTGGATCGCCCGGCCCCGCCATGTGGACGTGCAGGTGTTCGCCGACCAGCACGGCGCCGTCGTCCACCTGGGGGAGCGCGAGTGCAGCCTCCAGCGCCGCCACCAGAAGATCGTGGAGGAGAGCCCGTCCCCGCTTCTGGACGAGACGGCGCGCCGGTCCATGACGGCCAGCGCGTTGGAGGTGGCCCGGGCGTGCGGCTATGTGGGTGCCGGAACGGTCGAGTTCATCGTCTCGGCCGACCGGCCCGGCGAGTACTACTTCATGGAGATGAACACCCGGCTCCAGGTCGAGCACCCGGTGACCGAGGCCGTCACCGGCATCGACCTCGTGGACTGGCAGATCCGGGTCGCCGACGGCGAGCCGCTGCCCGTGGCCCAGGACGCCCTGCACTTCTCGGGCCACGCGATCGAGGCCCGGGTGTACGCCGAGGACCCCGGGCGCGGCTTCCTCCCGCAGAGCGGCACCGTGGCGGCGCTGTCGGAGCCGTCGGGTCCGGGGATCCGGGTCGACTCGGCCCTGGCGGCAGGCACTCGGGTCGGCACCCGGTACGACCCGATGCTGGCCAAGGTGGTGGCCTGGGCGCCGAGCCGGGACGAGGCGCTGGCGCGCCTCCGCCGTGCCCTGCAGCAGACGGTGGTGCTCGGGGTGTCCACGAACGTCGGCTACCTGGCCCGCCTGCTCGGCCAGGCAGACGTGGTGGCTGGCCGGCTCGACACCGAGCTGGTGGACCGCACGCTGGCGGAGCTCGGTGCACCCCGAGGGCCGGATACCCATCGGGCCGCGCTGGCGGCAACGGCCCGGATGGCCCTGGACCTCGAGCCGGCGCCGCACCGAGCGGGACCCTGGGACGTGCCGGACGGGTGGAGGGCCGGGAATGGCGAGCCCTGGGGGCTCGACCTGCTGGTGGACGGGGAGCCCGTCGCCGTGGCCGTGGAGGGCCGGCTCAGCGAGGGTGCCGACGTCGGTGTGGACGGCGCGCCCGCGGTCCGGGTGCACGCAAGCGCCCGCCGGCCCGACGGTTCGATGGTGCTCACGGTTGCCGGGGAGACGGCCCGCTGGCATACGGCGCGGGTTGGCGGGGACGTGTGGGTGGGCCGGGAGGGCAGCGCGTGGCGGGTCCGCCGCGCCGACGTGGCCCGGCGGGGGCGCGGCTCCCACGGCGCCTCGTCCGGGCCGCTCTGCAGCCCCATGCCCGGCGTGGTGGTCAAGGTCCACGTGGCCGCCGGGGACCGGGTGGCGGCCGGCGATGCGGTGGTGTCGGTGGAGGCGATGAAGATGGAGCATGCCGTGGTGGCGCGGCGCGACGGGACGGTGAGCGCCCTCTGGGTGCGCGAGGGCCAGGCCGTGGCCCTGGACGAGCCGCTGGCCGAGGTCTCCTGACATGGCCCCCGCCGCGGTCCGCGGCCCGGTGGCCCGTCCCCGGACCACGATGCCCGGGCCGGTGCGCATCTGGGAGGTCGGGCCGAGGGACGGGCTGCAGAACGAGGCAGCGATCGTCCCGGCCGACGTCAAGGCGGCGATGGTGGACCGCCTGGCCGCGGCCGGCCTGCCGGTGGTGGAGGTGACGAGCTTCGTGCACCCGTCCCGGGTCCCCCAGCTCGCAGACGCAGAGGAGGTCATGGCCCGGGTGCGCCGTCGCCCCGGCGTGCGCTACCCGGTGCTCGTCCCCAACCGGGCCGGCCTGGAGCGGGCGCTGGCCAGCGGGGCCACCGACGTGTGCGTGTTCGCCAGCGCCACCGAGACGTTCGCCCGGCGGAACCTGAACCGCTCGCGCGACGAGGCCCTGGCCGCCTTCGAGCCGGTGGTGGCGGGGGCCAAGGCTGCGGGGGCCGGCGTCCGCGCCTATGTCTCCATGTGCTTCGGGGACCCCTGGGAGGGCGACGTGGCGCCGGGCGACGTCTTGTCGGTGGCCGAGCGGCTCCTGGCCATGGGGTGCGACGAGCTGAGCCTCGGCGACACCATCGGCGTCGCCACCACGGGTCAGGTGGTGGGCCTCCTCGACGATCTCGAGCGCGCCGGGGTGGGGCTGGAGCGCGTGGGGGTGCACTTCCACGACACCTACGGGCAGGCGCTGGCCAACTCCCTGGCCGCCGTGGAGCGGGGGGTCACCACCGTGGACGCCTCGGCCGGCGGGATCGGCGGGTGCCCCTTCGCCGAGAGCGCGACGGGGAACCTGGCCACCGAGGACCTGTGCTGGGCCCTGGCGGGGTTGGGGATCGAGACCGGGGTGGACCTGGTGGAGCTCGTGGCCACCTCGGTGTGGATGGCATCGGTGCTCGGGCGGCCGAGCCCATCGAAGGTGGTGCAAGCCATGGCACGCGGGCTGCAATCAGGCGGAGCCGGGCAGGGGGAGGCGCGATGACGACCGGTGGCATCGAGCGCAGTCCCGAGCACGAGGAGCTCGCCTCGACGGTGCGGCGGTTCGCCCGCGAGGAGGTGGCGCCGGTGATCGCCGGCTACTACGAACGTGGCGAGTTCCCGTACCCGTTGATCGAGGCGATGGGGGCCATGGGCCTCTTCGGGCTGCCTGTCCCCGTCGAGGACGGTGGGATGGGCGGCGACTACGTGGCGCTGTGCATCGCCCTCGAGGAGCTGGCCCGCGTGGACTCGTCGGTCGCCATCACCCTCGAGGCCGGCGTCGGCCTCGGCGCCATGCCCCTCTTCCGCTTCGGCACCGCGGACCAGCGCGCCCGCTGGCTGCCCGATCTCTGCGCCGGGCGGACCCTCGCCGCGTTCGGCCTGACCGAGCCCGGAGGCGGGTCCGACGCCGGCGCAACCAGGACCACGGCGGCGCGTGACGGCGCGACATGGGTGATCAACGGGTCCAAGGCCTTCATCACCAACTCGGGGACGGCCATCACGGCCTTCGTGACCGTGACCGCGGTCACCGGCCGGTCCGGCGGCGGGCGCCCGGAGATCTCGAGCATCATCGTGCCGGCCGGGACCCCCGGGTTCACGGTCGCACCCGGGTACTCCAAGGTCGGCTGGACGGCGTCGGACACCCACGAGCTCGCCTTCGACGACTGCCGGGTCCCGGCCGAGAACCTGCTGGGGGAGGAGGGGCGGGGGTACGCCCAATTCCTGTCCACCCTGGACGAGGGCCGGGTGGCGATCGCCGCCCTGTCCGTCGGCTTGGCCCAGGGCTGCATCGACGAGAGCGTGCGGTACCTGGGCGAGCGGCAGGCGTTCGGCCGCTCCCTCGGCGAGTTCCAGGCCCTGGCGTTCAAGGCGGCCGACATGGAAGCGCGGACCCACGTGGCCCGGCTCGCGTGCTACGACGCCGCCCGCCGGCTCGACGCCGGCCTTCCCTTCAAGCGGGAGGCGGCGATCGCCAAGCTGGTCTCTTCGGACGCGGCGATGCTCAACGCCCGCGAGGCCACGCAGATCTTCGGCGGGTACGGCTTCATGAACGAGACGCCGGTAGGCCGCTTCTATCGGGACGCCAAGATCCTGGAGATCGGCGAGGGCACGTCGGAGGTGCAGCGGATGCTCATCGCCCGGCAGCTCGGGATCGGCGTGGGCCGGAGGTCCCCGGGCGCCACGGGACGGTCGTGACGGCGCACCCGGCGCGGTCCGCCCGGCGCGGGCGCCGCGTATCGTTCGCTGCACGGCCCTGCTTGCCGGCGCAAACGCACGATCCTCGCCGGTGACATCGATGGAGAAATCTTCCGCGGGCCGCTTCACTGCCCGTCGAACGACCTCCATACTGGAACAGTGACCGTCACCGACGACGCCAGGGCCGCCGCCCTCGTCGACCCCGGCGACCACTGGGCGCCGCATGCCCCCCGGGCGCACCTCTCGGGGGTGCAGGCCACCATCCGATTCCTGATCGACGTCCTGCGCGCCGACCGCGCCCACGGGCACCGCACGGCGGCGTTCGTCTCGGGGTACCAGGGGTCCCCGCGGGCCGGATTCGACAAGGAGCTGACCGCCGCCCTCCGGGACGACCTGGGCGTGGAGATCGTGCACCGCCCGGCCGTCAACGAGGAGGTGGGCGCCACCGCGGTCATGGGCAGCCAGCTGGCCAGCGTCATGGAGTCCGCCCGCGTGGACGGCGTCCTGGGCGTCTGGTACGGCAAGGCCCCGGGCCTGGACCGCAGCATGGACGCGCTGCGCCACGCCAGCTTCGCCGGAGCAGCGCCGCTCGGGGGCGCCCTGGCCATCGTGGGCGACGATCCGTCCGCCAAGTCGTCCACCCTGCCCAGCGCCTCCGAGATGGCACTGGCGGACATGGGCATGCCCGTCGTATTCCCCCGGTCCCTGGACGAGGTGCTGGACCTGGGCCGGCACGCCGTCGCCCTGTCCCGGTGGTCCGGCGCGTGGGTGGCGATGAAGCTGACGACCGCCATCGCAGACGCCGAGGGCACCGTCGGCCTCGCCGAGTGGCCGGACCCGGTCCTCCCCGGCGGGTACACCGCTCCGGCCGTCACGGGGGACCTGCTCACCCCGGCCACCGTGGAACGCGAGCGGGCGGTGCTGACCGACCGGGTGGCCGCCGCGGCTCGCTACGGGGACGCCAACCGGCTCAACCGCCTGGTCGTCGCCCCCCGGCGGGCGAGGGTCAGCCTGGTGGCCGCCGGCATCGTCTACTCCGAGCTGGTCGAAGGCCTGGCGCTGCTCGGCCTCGACCCGGTGGCCCTGGAGGCCCTCGGCGTGCGGCTGGCCGAAGTGCGCATGCCGTACCCGCTCGGCCCGGGCTTCGCCCGCGCGCTCGCAGGCGGGGTGGAGCAGCTGATCGTGGTGGAGGAGCGGCGGGAGCTGGTCGAGAGCCAGCTGCTGTCCCTGGTCGCCCGGCGCCCCGGCGCCCCGGCGGTCCTCGGGCGCCTGGACTTGGACGGCCGTCCGCTGGTGCCCCGGCATGGCGTGCTGGAAGCGGCCGACATCGCCCGCGTCCTGGGGCCGGTGCTGCGGGCCACCTTGGGGACATCTGTGCGGGAGCTGCCCCCTCCCAGGCGCCGCATCGAGCTCGCGTCGCAGGCGGCGGGCCGCGTGCCGTGGTTCTGCCCCGGCTGCCCCCATTCGGTGAGCACCGTGGTGCCCGAGGGCACCCTGGTGGGCGAGGGGATCGGCTGCCACACGATCATCCACTACATGCCGGACGAGCGAGTCGGCCACCGCGTCGGGCTCACCCAGATGGGCGGCGAGGGCGCGCAGTGGCTCGGCATGGCGCCGTTCGTGGGCGAGCGCCACTTCGTCCAGAACCTGGGGGACGGCACGTTCTTCCACTCCGGGCACCTCGCCGTGCGCGGCGCGGTCGCCGCAGGGGCCAGGATCACGTACAAGATCCTGTGGAACGGGGCCACGGCGATGACCGGCGGCCAGGACGTGGTGGGTGCGCTGGCCACTCCCGAGGACCTGGCCCGGATGCTGCTGCTGGAGGGGGTCAAGAAGGTGGTCATCACCACCGACGACCCCAAGCGCCACCGCGGCCGCCCGCTTCCCGCTGGGGTGGCGCTCCGGTCGCGCGACGACATGGTGGCTGTCCAGGAGGAGCTGGCGGCCGTGCAGGGCGTCACCGCCCTCATCCACGACCAGCCCTGCGCCACGGAGCTGCGGCGCGCCCGCAAGCGGGGGCTGGCCCCGCTGCCGACCCACCGGGTCGTGATCAACGAGCGGGTGTGCGAGGGCTGCGGCGACTGCCAGGTGAAGTCCAACTGCCTCTCGCTGCAGACCGTGGACACGCCGCTCGGACCCAAGACCCGCATCGACGAGGACAGCTGCAACCTGGACCGCTCGTGCCTCAAGGGTGACTGCCCGGCCTTCACCCTCGTGGAGCTGCCAGGCCCCGGCGCCCCGGCGCCCGGTGCGGGACCGCCGGGATCGGGCCAGCGGGCCGTGGGCGCAGATGCCGGAGGCCCCGGTGCGCTCCCACCGGCCCCGGTGGCCGAGCTGGACCGTGCGCTGACGGTCCGGATCGCCGGGGTGGGCGGCATGGGTGTGGTCACCTGCGCCCACCTGCTGGCGTGGGCCGCGCTGATCGAGGGTGTGGACGTATGGGGCCTGGACCAGACCGGGCTGTCGCAGAAGGCCGGACCGGTCATCTCCGACCTGCGCATCGGCCCCGGCGCGACGGACCGTTCGAACGTTCTCGGGGAAGGTGAGGTCGACCTGCTGCTGGCGGCCGACCTGGTGGCGGCGACCGTTCCCAAGGTGCTGGCCAGCATGACGGCCGCCCGGACCACGGTCGTCGGCTCCTCGGCCACCAGCCTGAGCGGTCCCATGGTCCTGGGCCTGGAGGCCCGCTCGGTCCCCGTGGCCGAGCTCGAGGTGGCGCTGGCCGCGGCGGCCGGCGGATCGGCCACCTTCATGGACGCGGTGGCCCTGGCCCACGAGGTCCACGCGCCGGCCACCGCCGCCAATGTGGTGCTGCTGGGCGCGGCCAGCCAGCTGGGGCTGCTCCCGGTGGCGGCCGAGTCGATCGTGGCTGCCGTGGAGCGCAACGGGGTGGCGGTGGAGCCCAACCTGGCGGCCTTCGAGGCCGGGCGGCGCTGGATCGCCGGCGGCGGCGGCGCGGCGGCGGGCGCCAGCGTGCGCGACACCGAGCCGCGGGACGCCGAGATCCGGCCGGCCGGGGTCCGCGTGCTGGCCGGCACCGACCTTCCGGCCACCCAGAGAGCCCACATCGAGTGGTTGGCCGGGGACCTGGTGGACTACCAGGACGAGGCGCTGGCCCGCCGGTTCGCCGGCCTCGTTGCCGAGGCGTGGGCTGCCGAGCAGCGGGTTGGCGGCGACGGGGCCTTCAGTGCGGCCGTGGCCTTCGGGTACCACAAGCTCCTGGCCTACAAGGACGAGTACGAGGTGGCGCGCCTGCTGCTCGAGTTCCCCGCCACCGAGGGCCGGACCACGTGGCTGCTCCACCCGCCTGCGCTCCGGGCCCGGGGCCTCGGCCACAAGATCGGCCTACGGACCTGGACGCGCCCGGCCATGCAGGCCCTGCGGTCGGCCCGCCGGCTCCGAGGGACCCCGCTGGATCCCTTCGGTCGCACGCCACTGCGGCGGACCGAGCGCGAGCTTCCCGGGCAGTACGCCGAGGCGGTCCGCTCGGTGCTGAGCCGGCTCCGCACCGAGACCCTCGGCGCGGCGACCGAGCTCGCACGGCTGCCCGATCAGGTCCGGGGCTACGAGCAGGTCAAGGAGCGGAGCGTCGCGACGTACCGGGATGCGCTGACCGGCCTTCTGGCCCGGTTCCCCCGGGCGTGAGCGCTGCCGCGGGCGGGATCTCCCACACCCGCACCTGGTCGTAGACGAGCGACGTCCGGGCGTCCACCACCTCGCTGCGACCCGTCACGTGATCGAGCACGAAGTCCCTGAGGTGCGCCACGTCCTCGGTGGCCACCTCCACCAAGAAGTCGTCCGCACCCGTCACCGTCCATACGGCGACCACTTCGGGGGCGCCGATCATCTCCTGCTGGAACGCCCGCACCGAGGCGGTCGTCTTGGGGCGAAGGCGGACGCTGATCATGGCCCGCAGGGGGCGCCCGACGGCCTCGGGGTCCACGTCGGCGTGCCACCCGCGGATGACGCCCTGGGCGCGCAGGGCCCTGATCCGCTCCAGGCACGTGGACTGGGCGATCCCCACGGCGTCGGCCAGGTCCTTGTTCGTCTGCCGGGCGTCGCGCTGGAGGAGCCGGACGAGCTCGAGGTCCACGGCGTCCAGGCGCGGCGCGGAGGCGTCCATCGCCGTCACGCTAGGCCGTGCGCCCGGTGACCGCCTCGGTGCTCGTGCTCTGCACGGGCAACGTCGCCCGGTCCGTGATGGCCCACTGCATGCTCGAGTGGCTGGCGGAGGCCGAAGGGGTGCCGCTGCGCGTCACCACTGCCGGGACGCACGCAGTGGAGGGTCAGCCGGCCGGCGCCCGGACCCAGGCTGCGCTGCGCACCGTGGGCGCTCTCGACGAGGTGTCCGTCGGGGCCCACCGGAGCCATCAGCTCGCTGGCGACAACGTCGTCCGGGCGGATCTCGTCGTGGGCATGGAGGCCGCCCACGTCCGCTACGTCCGCCGGCACCATCCTGAGGCAGCGGCGCGGACCGCCACCTTGCGCCACCTGTGCGTGGCGCTGGAGCCGGGTCCGCCCAGGCTCCCGGCCCGGGTGCGGGCGCTCGGTCTGGCGTCCCTGGCGGCGGACGACGACGCCGGCGACGTCGCGGACCCCGCCGGTGGCGACGCGGCCCGGTACGCCGCCTGCGCAGCCGATCTCTGGGCGCTCTGCCAGGAACTGGTCGTCCGCATCTGAGCGAACCCGCGGCGGCCGGTGCCGGTCAGTCGGCATGGACGGCCCGCAACCCGGCCCAGGCCAGGTCCGCGAGCTGCCGGGCCAGTCGCTGGGCCTCGTGCTCGGCGTCGCAGGCGTCGCCGCGCACGGAGCGGGTCTCGATCCAGTGGCGGCTGGCGCCCTCGGCCATGCCCACCACGGCGTAGGCCAGGAACCGGCGGTGCTCGTCGCCGAGGCCGGCGGCGATCAGCGGGTCGATGGCGACGGCGATGGCGTCCTCCACCCTGCGGAGGGCGACGCCCAGCTCGTCGTCGGCGGGGCGGCTGCCGTAGAGCAGCCGGAACGCTGCCTCGTGGGTCACCACCATGCGGAAGTACGCGGCGAAGCCGTCCTCCACCTGCTGGCGCGGGCCCACGGCCGACGCTGCAGCCTCGCTGATCGACCCGAGCAGCTCCTCGGCCACCGAGTCCACCAGTTCCAGGTACAGGCCCCGCTTGGAAGGGAAGTGCTGGTAGAGCAGGGGCTTCGTCACGCCGGCCCGCTCGGCGATCTCGTCCATCGTGGCGGCCTCGAAGCCGCGCTCGGCGAACAGCTCCAGCGCGACGTCGAAGAGCTGGCGGCGCCGCTCGTCGGCGCTCAGGCGGCGCGGCGTCGTCTGCATCCGAACCTCCCCTGTCATGGGGCACGCTACCGCCCTGGCGTCGCGCTCCCGCCGGGCGCTGCCAGCGAGCGCAGCACGCCACCCAGCCGCACGGGCAGGTCGGCCAGGTCGAAGTGGCGGCGGGCCACCGCGGCGTTGCGGTCCAGGAGGCGTCCGTCGGGTGCGGCCAGCCAGCGTTCCATCCGCTCCGCGGACTCCTCGGTGAACCATTCGAACCCGAAGGCGGCCAGTTCGGCCGCCACGGGGTACGGGCCGATGCAGAGCGGCCGCCGGTGGGTGGCCGACTCGAGCGCCGGGTTCCCGAACCCCTCCCAGCTGGAGAGGAGGGCGACGGCATCGCAGGCCGCGTAGGCGTCGGCCACGGTGGCGCCAGGCGGCCGACCGCGCCGCAGGGGGCAACCAGCCGCTGCCAGCACCCGTTCCAGCTCCGGACCGTAGCCGTCCTCGGCCGGACCCAGGAGCCAGTAGGTGGCCCCCAGCCGCTCCGCCAAGGCTACGGCCGCACCGATCCGCTTGCGCTCGAGGGCCCGGGTGGGCTGGAGCAGCAGCCGCTCGTGCGGGCCGATCCCGAGCGCCGCCCGCGTCCGCTCCCGGCGCCCGGGCGGGGGGTCCGGGTCGAAGCTGTTGTAGAGCGTGGCGGCGGCGATCCCATGGGCAGCCAGTTCCCTGCGGCTCTGCTCGTTGATCGTGATGTGACGCCAGGCCGGGTCGTCGGGGGGTGGCGGGCACCCGGCGAAGCGGGCCCGCTGCCACGGGAGGTCATGGTGGTGGAGGATCGCCGGCCGCCCGGCCAGCGCCCGGGCCATCGCCTCCCACGCCCGCCGGTTGAGGGGCAGGGAGCAGACGTTCTCCACCACCACCACGTCCGCCGCGGCGAGCGCGCGGCCCAGCTCCGAGGGGTCCGGCCCAGCCGGGGCCCCGATCGCCAGCCCCTCCACGATCCGGTCGGCCGTCCCCGCGCCGGCAACCGTGACGACGCCGAGGCCGAGCTGCCGGAGCGCTCCCGCCCATTTGGCAGCCTCCACCGAGACGCCGTCCCCACCTCCCAGGCGGAACGAGACGATGGCCGCCGTGGGCACGGCGGCACTGTAGCGATGCGGGCCAGGCTCCGGGCACGACGGGCTACCGTTGCGCCATGGGGTCGAAGCGCGCGTTGATCACCGGCGTGACCGGTCAGGACGGCTCGTACCTGGCCGAGCTCCTGCTGGAGCAGGGGTATGAGGTGATCGGCCTGGTGCGCCGGTCGAGCACCTTGAACTTCGAGCGCATCGCCCACATCCAGGACCGCATCACCCTGGTGGCGGGGGACCTGCTGGACGAGGTGTCGCTCATCGCCGCCCTCCGTGACCACCGCCCGGCTGAGGTGTACAACCTGGCCGCCCAGTCGTTCGTCCAGACCAGCTGGAGCCAGCCGGTGCTCACCGGCGAGACGACGGCGCTCGGCGTCACCCGGCTGCTCGACGCCATACGCTTCGTCAACCCCGAGATCCGCTTCTACCAGGCGAGCTCGTCGGAGATGTTCGGCAAGGTGCAGGAAGTTCCCCAGCGGGAGAGCACGCCGCTGTACCCGCGCAGCCCGTACGGCGTGGCCAAGGTCTACGGGCACTGGATCACCATCAATTACCGGGAGTCCTACGGCCTGCACGCCTCGTCGGGCATGCTCTTCAACCACGAGTCGCCGCGGCGCGGCCTCGAGTTCGTCACCCGCAAGGTCACCCACGGGGTGGCCCGCATCGCCAACGGCCTGGACGACAAGCTGGCCCTCGGCAACCTGGACGCCCAGCGGGACTGGGGGTACGCCGCGGACTACGTGCGGGCCATGTGGCTGATGCTCCAGCAGGATGCCCCCGGGGACTACGTGGTGGCCACGGGTGAGACCCACTCGGTCCGGGAGCTGTGCAGCCTGGCCTTCGCCGTCGCCGGGCTGGACTGGGAGCAGCACGTCGTCATCGACGAGCGCTACCTCCGGCCGGCCGAGGTGGACCTGCTGGTGGGGGACCCGAGCAAGGCGCAGGACACGCTGGGCTGGCACCGGGAGGTGGAATTCCCCGGGCTGGTCCAGATGATGGTGGAAGCGGACATCGACCTGGTCCGGAACCAGCTGCGCTAGGCGCCTGGTGCTGATCGGAACCATCGCCGCGGACCCCTTCGGGATCCTGGCTGCCTTCGGGGCCGGCATCCTCTCGTTCCTGTCGCCCTGCGTGCTGCCGCTGGTGCCGGGCTACCTGTCGATGGTGTCGGGGCTGTCGGCCGCCGAGCTCGGCGCCCACCCCGGGGTGCCGCCTCCTCCGGCCACCGCACGCCCGCTCAAGCCCCTGCTCCGCGGCATCCTCCTGTTCGTGGGGGGGTTCACCGTGGTGTTCGTCGCCCTGGGAGCCGCCGCGTCGGGCATGGGCCACCTGCTCGGCACCCACAAGCAGGCGCTGACCACGGGGGCCGGGGTCGTGGTGGTCGTGCTCGGCCTGGTGGTGCTCGTGAGCTCGCTGCCCGCCGCCGTGTGGGCCCGAGTGGGCGGCGGCGTGTCGGGGCGCCTGGGGTGGCTGGTGGGCGAGCGCAGGGTCCACGTGCGGCCCGAGGTGCTCGGAACGTGGGCCGCTCCGGTGATGGGAATGGCGTTCGCCTTCGCCTGGACGCCGTGCATCGGACCGGTGCTGGCCGCGGTCCTCGGCATGGCGGCCACCCGGTCGACCCTGGCGGGCGGGGTTCTGCTCCTCTTCGCCTACTCGCTCGGCCTCGGCGTCCCATTCCTGGTCACCGGCATCGCCTTCAACCGGCTGACCGGCGTCTTCGCCCGCTTCCGCCGCCGGCTGGCCCTGGTGCAGGTGGTGGCCGGGGTCGTGCTCGTCGCGTTCGGCGCCCTCCTGCTCGCGGGGGACCTCGGGTGGCTGTCGGCCCAGTTCTCCGCGCTCCTGGATCATCTCGGGCTGCAACGGCTCACGGTGAGCTGACGGCGGAGGCTTCCTGGTCCGGCCCCGCCTGGCCCCCCCGCACCGCCGCCCGTAGCATGGCGGCTCGGGTCATGGCTTCTGCAGTCCACCTCCGCTCGGCGGTCGCTCTTGCCGGCCGGTTCCCCGCTCTGTCCGGCGTCGATCTCTCCGTCGCCCCGGGCGAGGTGGTGGCCGTCCTCGGTCCGAACGGCGCCGGCAAGACCAGCCTGCTGCGCGCCTGCGCGGGGTTGCTCCCGGTCACCTCGGGCGAGGCGGTCGTCCTGGGCTGCGACCTGCGGGCGGACCGTGCCGCCGTGCGGCGCCGGGTGGGCCTGCTCGGCCACGACGCGTCGCTCTATGACGAGCTGACGGCGGGCGAGAACGTGCGGTTCGCGGTCCGGGCGGCGGGGATGCCGGCAACGAGGGTGGATGCGGCCCTGGACCGGCTGGGGCTGGTGGGCCGGCTCCGGCGCACCCCGGCAGGCCGGCTGTCGGCGGGGCAGCGCCGCCGCGCCGCCCTAGCCGTGCTGGTCGCCCGCTCTCCCGAGCTGTGGCTGCTGGACGAGCCGCACGCCGGGCTGGACGCCTCGGCCCGGTCGTTGCTGGACGGCCTGGTCATGGAGGCGGCGGAGGCAGGGGCGGCGGTCCTGCTGTCCTCCCACGAGCCCAACCTCACCGTCCCGCTCGCGGACCACGTGGTGTCGATGGCCGGGGGACGGGTGACCGAGGTGGCGCGCGGGCCGCGCCGGCCGGTCCTCAGCTCCGTGACCGGCGAGGGGAGCGCAAGTGTGGCGTGACGCCGTGCTCGTGGCCGGCAAGGACCTGCGCATCGAGCTGCGCTCGCGGGTGGCCCTGTGGCAGGTCGTGCCCTTCGCCGTGCTGGTGCTCGTCCTCTTCGGGTTCGCCCTCGGCCCCGGGCGGGCTGCCCTGCGGACCGCGGCGCCCGGGCTCTACTGGCTGGCCGTGCTGTTCTCGACCATCCTGGTCACCCAGCGGAGCTTCGCCATCGAGTCCGGTGAGGGCACCCGGGACGGGCTCCGCCTGGCCGGCATCGATCCGGCCGGCGTGTTCCTGGGGAAGGCGGCGGCCGTGGCCGCGCAGCTGGTCGCCGTCCAGGTAGTGCTGGGGGCGGGGATCGTCATCCTGTTCGACGTCCGCTTCGACGCCGTCTGGCTCGCCCTGGTGGCGTCGGTGCTGGCCACGCTTGGGCTCGCGGCGGCGGGGGTGCTCTACGGCGCCCTGTCATCCGGCCTGCGCGTGCGCGAGACGCTGCTGCCCCTCCTCGTCCTGCCGATCGTGGCCCCGGTGCTGATCGCCGGGTCCCGAGCGTGGTCGGCCGCCATCACCGGGGCCGTGGCCTCGGGCGCGTCGTGGCTCAAGATCCTCGGGCCCTTCGCCGCGGTGTACGTGGCGATGGGCGTCGTGCTCTACGGGCCCCTCCAGGAGACGGCGTGACGGCGCGCCTGACCCGCTGGACCGGCCTGGCGGCGCTGGTCACGACCGCCCTCACGGTATGGCTCGGGCTCTGGGTGACCCCGCCCGCCAAGGTGCAGGGCACACTGGTGCGGCTCCTCTACATCCACCCCCCGGTGGCCTGGGTGGCGCTCTACTGCGCCTTCGGCCTGGCCGCGCTCTCCAGCGTCCTGTACCTGTGGCGGCGCACCCGTTCGCTGTTCTGGGACCGCCTGGGCGCAGCCGCGGTGGAGGTGGGAGTCGTCTTCACGGCGCTCACGCTCGTGACCGGCTCGCTGTGGGGCCGCCCGACGTGGGGCGTGTGGTGGACCTGGACAGCCCGCCTGACCTCCACGGCCCTGCTCCTGGTGCTCTTCCTCGGCTACATGGCCCTGCGGCGGGTGCCGGCCAGCCCGGAGGTCCGGGCGCGCCGGTGCGCCGTGGCCGCCATCGTGGCCTTCGTGGACGTGCCGATCGTGTCGTTCTCGGTCGACTGGTGGCAGACGCTGCACCAGCGGGGGACCGTGCTCAACCCGGGCCTGACACTGAAGGTGCACGGGTCGATGGCCTGGACGATGGGCTTGGGGTTCTTGGCGATGACGCTCGTCTTCGTGTGGATGGTGCTCGTTCGCTACCGCTTGGAGGTGCTCGCCGACCGGGTGGGCGACGAGGAGCTGGAGGTGTCCCTCTCCGAGCGCTGGGCCGAGACCGGGGGGGTGCCCTCCCCGCCCGCCGCCGTCCAGGCCCCCGAGCTGTGGGGTGGCCGCCGGTGAGCTATGTCGATGCCGGGTACGCCGTGGCGCTCGTCGTCCTGGCGGCATACGCCCTGAGCCTCATCGCCCGCCGGCGCCGCCTGACCCGGGCGGCCGCCATGTCGAGCCAGGGCACCGCGCCGACCGTGGGGGCTCCGCCGAGCCCGGGGGACGGCACAGGCCGCACTGCGGTCCCGGGCGACGGCCAGTGACCGCCGCCGCGGCGCCCGCCGCCGCGGTCGACCCCCAGCGCCGCCGCCAGCGCCGGCTCCGCCTTGCGGGCGCCTTCGTGCTGCTCGCCGCCGCGATCGCCTACCTGCTGGTGGAGGGGTTGGGCAGTTCACTCGACTACTTCGACACCGTGGGGCAGGCAGTGGCCCAGCGGTCGTCGATCGGGTCCAGCACGATCCGCCTGGAGGGCGTGGTCGTCCGCGGCAGCATCACGCGGACGGCGACGGGGGCTGACTTCGAAGTCGCGGGGCAGGGCCGCACGGTGGTCGTGCACAACACCGGCTCCCCACCCCAGCTCTTCCAGACCGACATCCCGGTCGTGGTGGTGGGGCACTTCGCCGGCCGGACGAACGTCTTCGTGTCCGACCAGATCATGGTGAAGCACTCCGCCACATACATCGCCGCCCATCCCACACGGGTCAAGGGCCCCGGCGGCACGGTCGTCCGGTAGTGGCGCCCGCCGTCGTCGGATCGGCCGGCGTCTGGCTGGCCTTTGCCGCCGCCCTGGTGGGCGTTGCCGTCGTGGGAGCCGGCTTCGTGCGTGAACGCCGCGGGCGCCCACCCGATGCGCGCCTCGACGGCCGCCTCTTCGCCCCGGTGCTCCTGCTGGGCTCGGTCGTTGCCGTGGCCGCGATGGAGTACGCCCTCTGCGCCCACGACTTCCGGCTCGTGTACGTGGCCGACAACAACGCCCGGGCCACGCCCCTCATCTACTCGATCACCGGCCTCTGGTCCTCGCTGGCAGGGTCGATCCTGCTCTGGGGCTTCGTGCTCACCGTCTTCACCGGCCTCGTCGTGTGGCGATACCGTCGCCGGGCGACCGACGCCGTGGTCCGGTGGGCGATGCTGGTGATGTTCGCGGTCACGGCGTTCTTCTTCGGGCTCATGCTGGGGCCTGCCAACCCCTTCGACACGGTGCAGGGCTCCGTCCCGCTGCACGGCGCGGGCCCCAACGCCTTGCTCCAGGACAATCCCCTCGTGGCCGTCCACCCGCCGTTCCTGTACCTCGGGTTCATCGGGTTCACGGTCCCGTTCGCCTTCGCCGTCGGCATGCTGGCGACCGGGCGGGTGGGGGAGCAGTGGCAGACCGAGGTGCGGCGGTGGACCCTGGTGTCGTGGACCTGCCTCTCGGTGGGCCTCGTGCTCGGGGCCTGGTGGTCCTACCAGGTGCTCGGCTGGGGCGGGTTCTGGGGCTGGGACCCGGTGGAGAACGCGGCGCTGATGCCGTGGTTGTGCGGGACCGCCTACCTCCACTCCGTGCTGGTCCAGGAGCGTCGAGGGCTCCTGCGGGTGTGGAACCTGTCGCTCTCCGTCGCCACCTTCGCGCTCACCATCCTCGCCACCTTCCTCACCCGGTCCGGGATCGTGGTGTCGGTGCACGCCTTCAGCGAGTCCAACCTCGGCCCGGCGCTCATCGGCTTCTTCGGGCTGGTGGTGGTCGTCGGGTTCGGGCTCATCGCCTGGCGGGGCGACCGGTTGCGGTCGCCGGGCGGCATCGACTCGCCGCTCGGCCGGGAGGGGGCGTTCGTCGTCAACAACCTGGTCCTGGTGGGGTTCGCCTTCGTGGTGCTGCTGGGGACCCTCTTCCCGATCCTCTACCAGGCGCTGAAGAACCAGCAGGTGACCGTGGGGGCGCCCTACTTCAACTCCGTGGCCGTTCCGGTGGGCTTCGTCCTGCTCCTGCTCATGGCCATCGCCCCGGTGCTCAGCTGGCGCAAGGTGGATGCCGGCGTGCTGTGGCGGCGCCTCCGGGTTCCCACGTGGGTCGGGGTGCTGACGGTGGTCGGCTGCGTGGCCGCCGGCGTCCGCGGGGCCGAGCCTCTGATCGGGTTCGGGCTGGCCGCCTTTGCCGCCTCGACCGCGCTGCGAGCCCTCCTCCTCGCCGTACGGGCCAGTGTGCGCCGCGGCGCGGGGCCGTGGCGCGGGCTGATCGGGCGCACCAACGGCGGCATGGTCGTCCATCTGGGTGTGGTGGTCCTCGCGTTCGGGCTCATCGCGGCCACCTCGTTCCGCTCGCAGGCGGAGCTGGTGCTGCGCCCCGGCGTGCCCGTCCGGTTCGCCGGGCACACGCTGACCTTCGAGGGGCTGCGCAACGTGGACACGCCCCAACGGATCGCCAACGAGGCGATGGTCCGGGTGGACGGCGGCGGCACCTTCTACCCGGCGGTGAGCCAGTACGGCGGGAGGAATTCGGAGGTGGTGGGGACTCCGGCCATCGACTCGGGCTTCCTGGGAGACGTGTACCTCACCTGGGACGCCACAGGCCACACAGGACCGTCCACCGGCGGGAGCATCGTCCCCACACTTCCCAGGAACGCCATCGCCCTCGGCGTCGTGGTGGAGCCGCTGATGGCGTGGATGTGGGTCGGTGGCATCATGATCGGCCTCGGAGGCCTGCTGGCCCTCATGCCGGGGAGCCGGCGGCGGTCCACGGACCCGGTGTCCCAGCTGCCACGCAACGTGGCCCGTGAGGAGCCCGATCCCGTCCCGGCGGCGCTCCCGTGACTGCGAACCACCACGACGGCCCGACCGCCCGCCGGCTCCTGCGCCACCCCACCCGGTGGGCGGCCGGCATCGTGCTGCTGGCCCTGGTGGTGGTAGCGGTGGTTGCCGCGACCCGCCCCTCGCAGCAGGCGACGCAGGTGCAGAGCCCGCTCGTCGGCAAGAGCGCGCCGGCGGTCTCGGGCACGACGCTTGCGGGCCGGCCGTTCTCCTTGGGCGCCGAGCGGGGCCACTACGTGTACGTCAACTTCTTCGCGTCGTGGTGCCCGGCCTGCCAGGCCGAGCAGCAGGCGCTGGCGGACTTCGGCTTCGAGCAGGGACGGCAGGCGGCAGGTGCCCGGATGGTGAGCGTGGTCTTCAACGACACCGTGGGCGATGCCCGGAGGTACGCCGCCCAGTGGGGGATCCGCTGGCCGGTGGTCCCCGACAGTGCCGGGGCGATCGCCAACCGGTTCGGCGTCGACGCACCACCCATGACCTTCCTCGTGGACCCCCAAGGGGTGGTGGTGGGGACCTGGGAGGGGCCCGTCACGGTGTCCCAGCTGGATCGCATGCTGCAGGCGGCGCGGGGCGGCCAGCAGTTCTCGGGGGGGACTGGCGCCGCCAATGGCTGAGGCGGCGGCGGTCCGGGCCGTCGACGCCGGGCGGCGCCGCCGGTGGGGAAGCCGGGCCAGCTTCGTCCTGGCCCTGCTCGTCCTGGGGGTGGCGCTGATCATCGGAGCCGGGGTGGGGTCGTCGGCGCCGCCCACGAGCTCGCAGAGGGCGGCGGCGATCGAGTCCCAGGTCCGCTGCCCAAGCTGCCAGGACCTTTCTGTCGCCCAATCCGTAGCTTCCTCCGCCCTCGCCGTGCGCCATGAGATCGTGGCCCGGGTGGCGGCGGGCGCATCGGCCCAGCAGATCGAGAGCGAGCTCGTCGCCCAGTACGGACCGAGCATCCTGCTAAGCCCTCCCGCCTCCGGCCTGTCGGCGCTGGTCTGGTACGTCCCTGCCGCGGCCGGGGTGGTTGCCGTGTGCGCCCTGGCAGCCTTCTTCTGGCGGCGGTCCCGTTCGTGGCGGGCGCTGCGGTGACGGACGTCGACTGGCGCCTCCAGGACCAGCGCCAATTCCTCCGGCGATCGCTGGAGGACGCCCGGCGCGAGCACGAGGCCGGGGACCTGACGGACGAGGACTACGAGGTCCTCCGCCGCCGTGACGAAGCCAGGTTGGCGGGGGTCGAGGAGTCCATCGCCGAACGTGGCGAGCAGCCTCGGCCCCCCGGCGCTGTGACAGCCGCCGCGCCGGGCAGGGGCGTCCGGCGCCGGCTGTGGAGCGCTCGCCGGCGCTGGTGGTTCGTGGTGACGGCAGTCGCGCTCGTGGCCGCCGGAGCGCTCCTGCTGGTCCATTCGCTCACGGCACCGCTCCTCCCCGGCCAGTCGGTGACGGGAGGCATCGACCTGAACGCGGCCCAACGGATCGCCCAGCAGCTCTCCCAGGCCAAGACGCTGGTGCGTACGGGCCATCCGACCGAGGCGCTGAGGGTGTACGGGCAGGTGCTCACCGAGGATCCCAGGGAGCCGGTGGCCCTGGCCGAATGGGGATGGCTCGACTGGCAGGCCGCGAGCAAGATCAGGGACGCCACCGTGGCGGCAGAGGGCGCCTCGGCCCTCGAGGATGCCGTGACGATCGACAAGCGGCTGTTCGCCGCCCAGTACTACCTGGCCACGGTCCTCCTCCAGGAGGGAGCGCCCAAGAAGGCGGTGGCGCACTTCGCCCAGTTCCTGGCGGACAGGCCTACATCGAGCTGGCTGCGACAGGCTGCCCCCGAGCTGCGCCTGGCGTACAAGGCGGCCCACCTGCCGGTACCATCCGGCGTGCCCGGCGGCTGATCGCCACCGCGCCGCGCAGGAGGGCCCAAGATGCACAAGAACGCGGAGCGCGTACAGGCAGCGCTCCGGGCCGCGGGGTCGGACGCGGCCGTGGTGGAGCTGCCGGCTTCGGCCCGCACCTCCGCGGAAGCGGCGGCGGCCATCGGGGTGGAGGTCGGCCAGATCGCCAAGTCGCTGGTCTTCGTGGTGGACGGGGAGCCGGTGGTTGCCGTGCTGTCGGGGAGCGATCGCCTGGACCCCGAGAAGCTGCGCCTCGCCCTCGGTGGGAGCGAGGTGGCACGGGCCGACGCTGACGCCGTGCGGGTGGCTACGGGATTCCCCATCGGCGGGGTCAGCCCCGTCGCACACCCCGTTCGCGTGGTCGTGGACAGGGGGCTGGCCACGTACGAGGCCGTGTGGGCGGCGGCCGGGACGCCGCACGCCGTGTTCCCGACGACCTTTGCCGAGCTCGTGGCCGTCTCGGGGGGCGACGTCGCCGACGTGCGCTCGGCTTAGCGCAGCGCCCGCAGGCCGGAGACGACGCCCGGGAACGCCGCGGCAAGGGCTGCCACGTCCTGGTCGGTGGTGGACCATCCGGTCGAGAGGCGCAGCGAATGGCTCGGGTCGGCCCCCATGGCCGCCAGGACCGGCGACGGCTCGAAGGACTCCGACGCGCACGCCGACCCGGAATGGGCGGCGATCCCGGCACGGTCCAGCCCCAGTAGCACCGGCTCCGCCTCCACCCCGGAGACTCCGAAGCAGACGATGTGGGGGACCCGGCCCACCGGGTCCCCCACGCGGACGGTTCCCGGTACCCCCAGCACGGCATCGGCGATGCGCTCGGTGAACCCCCGGGACGCCAGCGCCTCGTCAGCCAGGGTTGCCTGCAGCGCGCCGGCGGCCGCGCCGAAGCCGACGATCCCGAGGGCGTTCTCCATGCCGGCGCGCCGCGCCCGCTCCTGCGAGCTTCCCACCAGCAGCGGCTCGATCCGGACCTTGCGACCGAGCACCAGGGCGCCCGTGCCGGGAGGGCCGCCGAGCTTGTGGCTGCTTACCGCAACGAAGTCCGGCGCTGTGTCGTTGCCGAGATCGATGGGCACATGGCCGGCTGCCGCGGCGGCATCGGCGTGGACGGGCACCCCGGCGCTGCGAGCAGCCGCCACCACGTCGGCAACCGGTTGGAGGGTGCCGACCTCGTGGTTGGCCCACTGGCAGTGGACGAGCGCCGTCGCCGGGGCGTCGCGCAGCAAGGAGGCGACCTGGGCAGGGTCGATCCTTCCGAACGGGTCCACGTGGAGATCGACGATCCTGGCCAGCCGGGCGGACGCGTCCCGTACCGCCGAGTGCTCCACTCCGGCGCAGAGGATCGCCCCGTCGGGGCGGTCCCACGTCGCCCCCCAGACCGCGGCGTGGACGGACTCCGTCGCGCCGGAGGTGAAGACCACCTGCCGGGCACGGGTGCCGAACAGGGCCGCGACCTGGTCGCGAGCGTCCTCGATGGCGGCGCGGACGGCGCGCCCCTCTTCGTGGACCCGAGCGGGATCTCCGGCTGACGATGTCAGCCAGCGTCGGATCGCCTCCGATGCCTCCGGGCGCAGCGGACTGGTGGAGGCGTGGTCCAGGTAATGGCGGGCCATGGGGCCGAACGGGGAGGATCAGGCCAGGGCGGCGCAGGTGTCGTCGCCGCGGGCCCGTGACGACAGGACGACCGGCGTGGGGCCGCTGCCCCCGCAGAGCCCGGCCAGGAGCCCGTTGACCATGCCGCGGTCCACGGCGCACAGCACCGGATGGCTGGCGGCCGCGGTGCCGAACGGGCACTGCTCGGCCACGACGGCGGTGCCTTCGTCCTGGTCCTCGGCGTGGGCGGCGAAGCCATGGGCGGTCAGCGCGTCGGCGATGACGCGCATGGCCGCCCGCACCGACCGCTGGCCCTCGTTCGGGCTCATGGCGGCGGCCAGGGAGCGCCCGTAGGTCTCGCCGACCTCGGCCGCCATCTGCTCGGCCACCTCGGGTCCGAGGAGGTCCAGCGCCTTGCCGAGCAGGGTGACGAGCAGATCGTCCCGCCGGGTGAGGAATTCGATTGCCGGGTCCCCGTCCACCGGGAAGAAGCGCTTGGAGGGCCGGCCCGCGCCCTGGGCTCGGCGTTCGGTCTCGACCCTGAGATAGCCGCCGGCGACCAGCCGGTCCAGGTGGTGGCGGGCGACGTTGGGATGGAGCGAGAAGAGGGCGGCGGCCTGCGTAGCGGTCATCCCGGGTTCGGCCCGCACGCGCAGGAAGATGTCCCGCCGGGTGGGATCGCCGAACGCAGCGGTCACTGCGGCCACCACCGAGTTGAACCGGGCGTCTTCGGGTTGCCGATCGGCGGCCAGGGGCGCGGTAGCAAACAAGGGGCCCGGCGTACGCGGGGCCGACTGCGGATACTGCACGATCGGTAGTCTAGCGGTGGCCTGTCGCGCTGGTCTGGGACGACACGCCGCACTGATCCGATGCGCCGAGGGAGGCCCATGGCAGTCGATTCGTCGATGGTCGAGCGCGCGGTGCACGCCGTCGTGGACGACGAGCTCGGCTTGCCGGTCGACGAGCTCGGCATGGTCAGCGACGCCGAGGTCCGCCGGCACCGCGCCACCGCGACCCTCGCGCTCCCGGTGGCCGACTGGCCGGGGAAGGACGAGCTCAGGGCTCGAGTGGAGGTCGCCCTCTCCGGGGTGGGTGGCGTGCGGGACGTGTCGGTGGCAGTGGCCGTCATGGGGGAGCAGGAGCTGGCAGGCCTCCGCGGCGTGCTCCGCCGGCACATGACCGGTGACGACCAGGGTGCTGCGCCCAAGCCGGCGTTCCTGCAGGCCGGGTCGCGGACGCGCGTCATCGGCGTGTCCTCGGGAAAGGGCGGCGTCGGCAAGTCCTCGGTCACGGTGAACCTGGCGGTGGCGCTGGCCCAGCGGGGGCACAAGGTCGGCGTCCTGGACGCCGACGTGTACGGCTTCTCCGTCCCCAAGATGCTGGCCGTGCCCCGCCAACCCATCGTGCTGGGAGACCTGGTCCTCCCTGCGAGCGCCCACGGCCTCAGGGTCCTCTCCATCGGCTTCTTCGTGGAGGAGGACACGCCGGTCATCTGGCGGGGCCCCATGTTGCACAAGGCGATCGAGCAGTTCCTCGGCGACGCCTACTGGGGAGAGCCCGACTTCCTGCTCGTGGACATGCCGCCGGGCACCGGCGACGTGACGCTGTCGCTGGCACAGGTGATGACACGGGCCGAGGTCCTCGTCGTCACCACGCCGCAGCCGGCGGCTCAGAGGGTCGCGCAGCGATCGGCGTACGCGGCCCGCAAGCTGAAGCTCTCCGTGCGCGGGGTCATCGAGAACATGAGCTGGTTCACCGGTAACGACGGCGTGCGCTACGAGCTGTTCGGCCGGGGCGGCGGTGAGGCGTTGGCGCAGGACCTGGGCGTGCCGCTCATGGGCCAGGTGCCGCTCATGCCGGCGCTGCGCGAAGGCGGGGACTCGGGGACGCCTGTCGTGGTGTCGGACCCGCAGGGCGAGCCGGCGTCGGCGTTCCACGCGCTCGCCGTCACGCTGGAGTCGATGGGGCCAGCCCGCGTCTACCGGCGCGAGCTCACGGTCCGCTGATCTGCATCAGCCGCCACACACCCGGGCGGGGATGAGGTCGGCACGGTAGCGGAAGGCCGCAGTGCGTACTTTCATACAACCCCGTGTCATCCTGACCCGATGGAACGTGCCCAGCGGCTGGAGGCCCAGGTCAGGCAGGCGACCGCCTTGATGGAGGCTGCCTCCAGGGCTCTCGGGGAGGTCCATGCCGCGGAGGCCGTGGCCCTGGCCGCCGCCTTCGCCCGGGCGGAGAAGGTGGCGATGGCCGCCACCCGCCGGGCCGTGCTGCAAGCCGGGGACGCCGGGGCCCGCACCCATGGCGGAGAGCGGGACATGGCTGGCCTGGCGGCGCGGATCACCGGCAGCACGCCGGCCCGGGCCAGAAACGGCCTGCGGACGGCGCAGCGGGCGGCCGCCCGGGATGGCGTGGAGAGGGCCTACATCGCCGGGTCGCTGTCGTTCGAGCAGGCGGCAGTCGTCGCCGAGACGGCGATGCTGGTCCCGGGAGCCACGGACGAGTTGCTCCGAGAGGCGGACCAGACGTCGCTATCGGGGCTTCGGGCCGCAGCGACTGCGCGGCTGGCAGGGTGTCGTGGCGAGGCGGCCGCGCTCGAACAGGAGCAGAAGGTCGTCGCCAGGCGGTTCTGCCGGATCGGGCCCGCGCCGGGCGGGGGCGTGCGTGTGGAGGCGTTGCTGCCGTCGGCCGAGGGCGCCGCGCTCGCGACGGCGCTCGAACGCGCCGCCGATCGGTGCTGGCGACGGTCGTGGGAACGGGGACGTCCCCTGTCCGCTGAGCAGGCCCGGGCGGACGGGCTCGTCGCCCTCTGCACCGGCGGGGGCGCGGAGGGAAGCCGGCTCGGACCTCCCGAGCTGGTGGTCACCGTGGACGCCGCGGCACTGGTGCGCGGCGAAGTTGCCGACGGCGAGACGTGTGAGATCGATGGCGTGGGCCCCGTGTCGGTGTCGGGGGCCCGCGGGCTGCTGGGTGAGGCGCTGCTCACGATCTGCATCACCGACGGACGGGATGTCCGGACCGTCACTTCCACCACCCGGGTAGTGCCCCGCCGGGTGCGCAAGGCGCTCGCTCTCCGGGATCCAGCCTGCGTCGTTCCGGGGTGCGGCCAGCGCAGCCACCTGGAGATCGATCACTGTCGCCTGGACTTCGCCGGCGGCGGCCTCACGGCGCTGGACAACCTATGCCGGCTGTGCCCGGCGCACCACCGCCTCAAGACCCGCACAGGGTGGCGACTGGGAGGCGGCCCGGGCCGGTGGAGCTGGTCACCACCACCCCGGCGGGTGTAGCATGGGTCGCCTCGAGTCTCTCGAGAGGGGAGGTCCCATGCCCCGACTCTCGTCGTGCATCGCCGCCGCCGGCGTCGCCGCGGCAGCCCTCGCCGTCGGTGTCCCCGCCGTCGCTGGCGCCCGTCCCGACGGGACGGCGGTGAAGGCCATGCCGTCCAAGTCGTACGGGACCATCTTGGAGACCTCCACCGGCCGGGCGCTCTACCTGCTCACGGCCGATTCGACCAAGAAGCTGGCCTGCCAGCACTCCTGCATCTCGGTGTGGCACCCGCTGCTCACCCGGGGAAAGCCGGTCGGCCGCAAGGGGCTCGACTCGAAGCTGCTCGGCACCGTGAAGCGGGGCGGAGCGCGGCAGGTCACCTACCACGGCCATCCGCTCTACACCTACGTCGGGGACACCGCGGCCGGGCAGGCGAACGGGGAGGGGATCGCCAGCTTTGGGGGCACCTGGTACGTGGTCGGGACGAAGGGGGCCGCGGTCACGGCCGCACTGAAGAGCTCGACCGCCGGCTCGACGTCGGGCTCGACCAGCGGCGGCGGCTGGTAGATCAGCCGTCGATGCCGCGCGGGAGCCTGGCCTGGTCCCAGCCCAGCAGTGCCACCGCCTGGCGGAAGGCGTAGCGGTCCGTCATCCCGGCCACGTAGGTCACCGCCGCGGTGACGGCCGAGGCACCCCCGGCAGGCAGCCCGCCGTCGTCACGGACAGCGGGGATGGCGTTGGGGCGGTCCGAGTAGTACTCCACCAGCGCTCGTAGCACGGCCACGACCGCCTGCGCCTGGGCCACCGATGCCTCCCGAAGGTAGATGCGGTCGTAGTTGCAGCTCCGGAAGGCTGCGAGCGCCTCGGCGTCCTCCTCGGCCATCCCGACGTCCCCGGTCTCCACCACGGTGCGCACGACGGCGGCGATGAGTTTGCCCAACTGGCGGCTGCGGGACTCCCCGCAGCGTTCCCGGACCGCCGCGGGCAGCATCGGCGGCCCCACGATGCCGGCCAGGACCGCGTCCTCCCAGTCGTGGCACACGTAGGCGATGCGGTCGGCCCAGCTCACCACCTCGCCCTCCGGCGTGGCCGGGGCAGGCCGGGACCAGCTGTGGTTGCGGATCCCGTCCGCGGTCTCCTCGCACAGGTTGAGCGAGGCGAGCGACACGTCGGCTCCCCAGGGAGCGTGGTCGAAACCGCCCGGCAGCAACGGGTCGAGGGCCTCCTCGCTGGCATGGCCGCCCGGGCCGTGGCCGCAGTCGTGGCCGAGAGCGATGGCCTCGGTGAGCGCGACGTTGAGGCCCACGGCCCGGGCGATGCTCGTGGCGACCTGGGCAACCTCGAGCGCGTGCGTCAGGCGGGTTCGCTGGTGGTCCTCGGGGAAGACGAAGACCTGCGTCTTGCCGGCAAGCCGGCGGAACGCCGTCGAATGGAGGATGCGGTCCCGGTCGCGCTCGAAGCACGTTCGCCAGGGGTCGGGCTCCTCCTCCGCCGGCCTTCGCCCGGCAGCCTCCGCCCGGGTGGCCCCAGATGCCAAGATCGCCTCTTCTCGCTCTTCCCTGGCCAGCCGATCCAGGCCGGGACCGGTGGAGACGCCGCACGGGCGGGGGTGGGCGAGCCGGATCGAGCCCGCGGCCACACCGTCCATGGTGGAGGCCCACCGGCGGTTGCGGTCCATGACCGCAAGTCTGCCGTGCCGCTGTATCGTCCATGGCGAAGGTGCCCGGGCCGCGGTGCGCCCTGAGGTCGAGGAGCAAGGGTGGACGTACGGATCGGGATCGTCCAGACCGCCAAGGAGCTGGAGGTCGAGCTGTCGGAGGAGACCGACCGCGACACGTTGCTCAGGCAGGTTGAAGAGGCGCTCAGCGGGGACGCCGTGCTGTGGCTGACCGACCGCCGGGGCCGGCGGGTCGGGGTCCCGGTGGCGAGGGTCGCGTACGTGGAGGTCGGGGCGCCGTCGCCGGACCGCAGGGTCGGGTTCGGCGCTCCCTGACGGTGGACGGCCCGCCGCTCCTTGACCTTCGCCTGGTCTTCGTGACCGGGAAGGGCGGCGTGGGCAAGACGACCACCGCGGCCGCGCTGGCCCAGCTGGCGGCAAGGCAGGGAAAGCGGGTGCTGGCGTGCGAGGTGGACGCCAAGGGGGATCTGGCCTCGCTCTTCGAGGCGGCCCCCACGGACTTCTCGGGCCGTGAGGTCGTTCCCGGTGTGCACGTCATGTCCATGGACACCGAGGCGTCGCTGCGCGAGTACCTGAAGCTCAACCTCCGGGTCCCCGTCGCCGGCCGGCTCGGTCCGGTGGCCAAGGCGTTCGGCTTCGTGGCGACGGCCGCACCCGGAGTCCGCGAGATCCTCACGGTCGGCAAGCTCTGCTACGAGGTGCGGGAGCGCAACTACGACCTGGTGGTCGTCGACGCGGCGGCGAGCGGCCACATCGTCAGCCAGCTCGCCGCCCCCCAGGCCATCAACGACCTCGTGAAGGTGGGCCTCATCCGCACCCAGACGGACTGGATGCTCGACATCCTCTCCGATCCCCGGCGGACCGGGCTCGTCGTGGTCACCACGCCCGAGGAGATGCCGGTCAACGAGACGCTGGAGCTGGCCGACCGCGTCGCGTCCGAGACCACCGTGCGCCTGTCGGCAATCGTGGCGAACCGGGTGCTGCCCGAGCTCTTCGGCCGGCACGAGGAGGCGGTGTTCGACCAGCTGTGCCAACGGGTGGACGAGCTGTCCAAGCTTGTGGGCGGCGACGCCGAGCCGGTCATGGACGGTGCCCGCCTGGCGGTCACGATGCGCCGTACCCGAGCCGGGCACCTCCAGCGCCTCCGCGAGGGTGTGGGCACAGCGGTGCCGATCCTCTACCTGCCGTACCTGTTCACCCGTGCGCACGGGATGCGGACGACGCGCCAGGTGGCCACGTCGCTGGGTGAGGAGCTGGGGCTGTGACCGAGCAGCGCCGCGCCCGGCAGCGCAGCCGGTCGAAACCTGCCGCCGGGGAGCCAGCGGCGCCGCGGACCCGCCCGCAACGTCCGCGCGAGGGCTCGCTCGACGGGCTCCTGGCCACCAAGGAGATCGTCATCTCCTGCGGGCCCGGCGGTGTCGGAAAGACCACGACGGCGGCGGCCGCCGCGGCCATGGCGGCCTGCCATCACGGGGGAAAGGTCCTGGTGCTGACCATCGATCCCGCCCGCCGGCTTGCCGACGCCCTGGGCCTGAAGGACCTTGGCAACACGGAGCGCCGAATCCCCGACGAGGCGTTCGGCCACCTCCAGCCCCGCGGCGAGCTGTGGGCGGCGATGCTCGACACCCAGCAGAGCTGGGACGCTCTGGTCCGCCGGCACGCCCCGGACGCCAGGACCCGCGACGCCATCCTCGCCAACCCTCTTTACCGGAACATCTCCGGGCGCTTCATCCAGAGCCACGACTACATCGCCATGGAGCGCCTCTACGACCTCCATTCGGCGGGTGACTACGACCTGATCGTGGTGGACACCCCACCGACCCGCAACGCCCTGGACTTCCTCGACGCGCCGCACCGCATGGCCGAATTCTTCTCCAGCCGCCTGCTGCGGTGGCTGACGGTCTCGTACCGATCGCGGATGATGAGCATGGCATCCCGGCCCTTCCTCCAGGTGGCCGACCGGATCCTCGGCACCCAGTTCCTGGCTGACATCGCGGAGTTCTTCATCCTTTTCCAGAGCATGTACGACGGCTTCGTGGCCCGGGCTGACGCCGTCACCCGGCTCCTGTCCGATCGGCGCACCACCTTCATGGTCGTCTCCACGCTGGAGGCAGCGCCCGTTCGGGAGGCCGAGTACTTCGCTGGGGCGCTGGCCGAGCGCAACCTCTCGCTCGGGGCGCTGGTGCTGAACAAGGTGCTCCCGGCGTACTTCCGGGACCGGGAGGCGGCGCAGGTAGCCGGGAGGATGCAGGCCGGCGCCCACGGCCTCGCCGGCGGCCTGCGGTGGACGGACAGCTCCGCGGTCGAAGGAGTGCAGGACACCGCGGCTCGCGTCCTCGTCGAGGTTGCCGACAGCTTCTTGAATTTCGGCGTGGTGGCCCGGCGGGAGGCGGAGCAGCAAGCCGAGCTGGCGGCCAGCCCCGAGGTGCTGGCCACCGTCCCGTTCTTCGACGCGGACATCGTGGACATGGAGGGGCTGCTGCGCCTGGGGTCCATGATGTGGAGCTGAGCTGATGCTCGACTACCACCTGCACCTGTGGCCGCACACCGAGCGCCGGACCCCGGTCGTCTTGGACCAGGTGGCCGCGTACTGCGAGCGCGCGCGGGCGGCGGGTGTCGTGGAGGTGGCGCTGACCGAGCACCTGTTCCGCTTCGGCCAGGCCGACCGGCTCCTGCGCGGCTTCTGGGACGACGAGCGGGTGCCCGGGCCGCTGCAGCGGTCTATGGCGCAGTACTGGTCCTTTCACGCGACCGCCGATCTGGAGCACTATGTGGAGACCGTGCTCGAGGCCCGCCGGCAAGGGCTGCCGGTGGTGCTCGGGCTCGAGGTCGACTACTACCGGGGGCGCATGGACGAGGTGGCATCGCTGCTGGAGGGCTATCCCTTCGACGTCCTCCTCGGCTCCGTCCACTGGGTCGATGCCTGGCGCTTCGACGATCTGGACGACGCGGCGTCGATGGCCGAGTGGGCGACGCGCGACGTGGATGCGTGCTGGGATGCCTACACGAGCGCACTGGAGGAGCTGGCGGCCACCCGGACCTGCGACGTGCTGGCCCACCCGGACCTCGTCAAGGTGGCGGGCCGGCGCCCGGGCCGGCCCGCAGAGTGGTGGGACCGCATCGCCGAGGCGGCCGCGGCGAACCAGCTGGCCGCCGAGGTCTCCTCGGCGGGGTGGCGGAAGCCGGCCGGGGAGCAGTACCCGGCCGAAGGGCTCCTCGCCCGGCTGGCGGCCCTGGGCGTGCCCTTCACCACCGCGTCCGACGCGCACCGGCTTGAGCACGTGGCCGACCGATCTGGGGAGCTGAGGGCCATGCTCCGGGCCCTGGGCGTGGACCGGCTGACGGGTTTCCGGCGACGCCAGGCGCACACGGTGCCCCTGGCTGCGGAGCCGTCGTGACCACGCCGGCGGAGCTGGCGCTCACCTGCACGGAGCTCAGTCCCGCGGAGCTGGCCCACCTGCAGCGGCTGCTGGGGGCCTGGTCGGTGCTCGCCGACCTCTCCTTTTCCGATCTGGTCCTGGTGGTTCCCACCACCCCGATCCCGGGCGAAGAGCGGGAGCTCGTGGTCATCGGCCAGATCCGGCCCACCAACCGGCCCACGCTGCTCGAGCAGGACCTGGTGGGGCAGACCGTGCGCCAGGCCGCGTGGGCCCTCAGCACGGCGGCGCTGGAGCGGGGCACCGTCGTCCGGGGCGCCGTGCACCACCCGCTGATCGGCGAGTCCGTCCCGGTGGAGAACATCCCGGTCGGTTTCGGCGGGAAGGTCGTCGCCGTGCTGGTGCGCGTGTACGCCCGGCCGTCCGAAGCCCCCCTCAGCGTCTACGGGAAGCGCTACCTGGACGTGTTCGAGCGGCTGGTCCAGATGATCATGGCCTCGGAGTTCCCGTTCCGCGACGAGGACGTGGGGACCGAGGAGACCCCCCGGGTGGGCGACGGGTTCGTGCTCGTGGACGGCGAGGGCCGGGTCGAGTTCGCCTCCCCGAACGCCATCAACGCGTTCCACCGGATGGGCGTCTACTCGACGCCCGAAGGAAGGACTTTCACAGAGCTCGGGATCGAGGAGTCCGCCGTGCAGTGGGCGCTGGCGGCCGGCAGGCCGGTGATGGAGGAGGTGGAGCGCCGGCCGGACGTCGTCGTCCTCGTGCAGTGCATCCCGCTCCTGGAGGAGGTCGCCTCCACCGGCGCCGTGATCCTGATGCGCGACGTGACCGACGTGCGCCGGCTGGACCGGCTGCTCCTCTCCAAGGACGCAGCCATCCGGGAGGTGCACCACCGGGTCAAGAACAACCTCCAGACCATCTCGTCACTGTTGAGCCTCCAGGCGCGCCGCCTGCCCTCTGACGACGGCCGGGCCGCCCTCTACGAGGCCGAGCGGCGGGTGCGGTCCATCGCCGTCGTGCATGAGATCCTGTCCCGCGACCCCGGAGACCAGGTCCCCTTCGGCGAGATCGTCCAGTCTCTTGTCCGCATGGCCGAGGACTCGGTGGTCTCGGCTCGGGTCGTGGAGATCACGGTGGACGGGAACCTGGGGGAGGTCACGGCGGACGTGGCCACGCCGCTGGCGGTGGCGCTGGCGGAGGTCCTGCAGAACGCCGTGGAGCACGCGTTCAGGGACGACATGGCGCCGGAGCCGGGGCACGTCCGCGTGGCGATGTCCGCCGGGCGGGAGGGGCTGTCGATCACGGTGCGGGACAACGGGCTGGGTCTGGACGAGGCGTTCGACATCGAGCGGACGGCGAGCTTGGGGCTCTCCATCGTCCGTGACCTCGTGGTGAGCCAGCTCGGGGGCTCGATCACGATGGGGCGCCTTCCCGAGGGGGGGACGGAGGTGGCGATCCGCCTACCGTCGAACGGCCACTGAGCTGCGCCGCGCCGCCAGCCACGCCTTGCGCAGCTTCCGGCGCTCCTCTTCCGAGGTGGCGCCCCAGACGCCGGACTCCTGGTTGGTGGCCAGGGCAAAGTCCAGGCATGGCTCCTGCACCTCACAGGCGCGGCAGACCCGCTTGGCCGCTTCGATCTGGTCGATGGCCGGCCCAGTCGTCCCCACGGGGAAGAAGAGGTCGGGTTCCGTGTTCCGGCACGCAGCGACCCGGCGCCAATCGCCCGAGTCCCAATCGACAGTCCGGTTCCACATCAGCGCCATACGTCGGTCCTCCGGTTGTGAACCATTTCACATAGTCGGCCGAGAAAAGGGCCGTCACGGAATGGCGAGCACATGTGATTATAAGCAAACGTCTCAAGATTGCAAGGACTGACGTATGACCGCCATCTACGCCCACCGTGGGAACGCTGCATGGGCGGGAGGTCCGGCACCCGCTGGGGCGGGGGCCCTCGCCGCTGATCCAGGGGGTCTCCACCTTCCAGGCACTGGGTCACGGAGCACTCCATCGCCGGACCCGGGCGTCGTCAGGGAGAACACGCTCCCAGCGTTTCGTGCGGCGCGCCGGGCGGGGGCGGACGGCGTGGAGCTCGACGTGCGGCTGAGCGCCGACAGCGTGCCCGTCATCCATCACGACCGACGCTTACCCGACGGCCGTGATGTGACAAACATTCCCCTCCGGCTCCTCCCGCACGACGTGCCGACCCTGGACCAGGCGCTCCAGGCACTCGAGGGGATGCTGGTGAACGTCGAGGTCAAGCACGAAGAGGGCCAACGCCGCGCCGCGGCCCTGGTGGCCGAGCACCTCGGAGGGCTGTGCGCCGGCGCCGGGCGGATGGGAACGGACCCCGGCGGCCTGCCGGCCCTGCTCGTCTCGTCGTTCGACGAGGCGAGCCTGACCCTGATCCACGAATCCGCGCCCCTCGTGCCCCTGGGGCTCCTCATCGACTGGCACACGTCGCCCGCTTCCGGGCTGGAGCGGGCGGCCGCCCTCGGATGCGCCACCTTGCACCCCTTCGTCAGCCAGGTGGACGCCGGCCTGGTCGAGGCGGCGGGAAGGGCGGGGCTCGGTCTGCACGTCTGGACCGTGAACGCCGACGCCGACATTGCGGCCATGGCCGATCTGGGGGTGGCCGCAGTCATCACCGACCGGGCGGCGGCTGCGGTGGCCCTCCTGCGGAATGGCGACGGTGTTCCTGGGTAGTCAACAATGCAGGCATGAACGTCGTCGCCTGCGTCAAGCAGATCCCGGATCCGGCCGCGCCGGCATCCCTTGACCCCTCTACGAGGACCCTGGACCGCTCGGGCAAGCTGATCCTGGACGACTCCGACTCCTACGGGGTCGAGATGGCGCTCCAGCTGGCCGGGAACGTGGAGGGGAGCGAGGTGACGATCGTGTCCATGGCCCCAGGCGGGGAGACCGCCGGGCTCCGCACGGCCTTGGCCATGGGGGCGGCCAGGGCCATCCTCGTCAGCGACGACGCCCTCGCCGGATCGGACGCCCTGTCGACGGCCAAGGTGCTGGCCGCGGCGATCAAGCGGGCCGAGCCCGACCTGGTGATCGCCGCAACCGAGTCCACCGACGGGTACACCGGGACCGTTCCCGTCCAGGTGGCCGAGCTCCTGGGCATGCCCTCGGTGACGTTCGCCAAGAGCGTGGTCACCGACGGCGCAACGGTCAAGGTGGAGCGCCAGACCGAGGCCGGCTACGACGACGTCGAATCCCCGCTTCCGGCGTTGGTCACCGTCACCGCCGGTGTGGTCGAGCCGCGCTATCCGTCGTTCAAGGGCATCATGGCCGCCAAGTCCAAGCCGGTGGAGGTGCTGACCCTGGCAGACCTGGGCATCGACCCGGCGCAGGTCGGAGCGGCCGGCGCTCGCCAGGAGATCCTGGACGTCAAGGACGCCGAGGCGCGTGGATCCGGCGAGATCGTGGTGGACGAAGGGGACGGCGCGCAGCGGATCGTCGCCTTCCTCGAGCAGATGAAGGTGATCTGAGATGGACAGGATCTGGGTCCTCGCGGAAGCCGGCGAGTCCGGGCCGACCCCCCTTACCCTGGAGCTGCTCACGGCGGCACGGAGCCTGGCCTCCACGGTCGAGGCGGTGGCGTGGGGCGGCGACACCGCGTCGCTCGCCGCTCCGCTGGGCGAGTACGGCGCCACCAAGGTGTACGACGTGGGCGACCTGGGCGGATCCCTGCCGGGCGCGCCGGTGGCCTCCGCGGTCGCCGCGCGGGTCCTCGGTGGGGACGCGCCGGACGCCGTGCTGTTGCCGGCCTCCTACGACGGGCGCGATGTGGCCGGGCGGCTGTCGGCCAAGCTGGACCGTCCCGTGCTGACCAACGTCACCGGGCTGCGGGAAGCTGACGGCGCTCTCGTGACCGAGCACCCGGTGTTCGGCGGCACCCAGATCGCCAGCGCCCGCTTCACGGCCGAGGGGCCCGGCCTCTTCGTGATCCGTGCCAAGTCGTTCACGGCGGAGCCCGCCGGGGGCGGGCCGGCCGAGGTGGTGTCCGCGCCGGCGGGCGACACCGGCGCCACCGGTGGGGCGGTCATCCGGGACCGCCACGCGGAGGCGGCGTCGGGCCCCAAGCTGGACGAGGCGGCCGTGGTCGTCTCCGGCGGGCGAGGTCTGGGGGGTGCCGACGCCTACGCGCTCGTCGAGGAGCTGGCCTCGTTGCTCCACGGCGCCGCCGGAGCCAGCCGGGCGATCGTTGACGCCGGTTGGGTGCCGTACTCCCATCAGGTGGGCCAGACGGGGAAGACCGTGAAGCCGACGGTGTACGTGGCAGCCGGGATCTCGGGCGCCACCCAGCACCTGGTCGGGATGAAGGGCTCGAAGAACATCGTGGCCATCAACAAGGACCAGGAGGCTCCCATCTTCTCGGTCGCCGACCTCGGGATCGTGGGCGACGTCCACAAGGTGCTGCCCGCTCTGATCGAGGCCCTCAAACAGAGGGGCTGACGCGCGGGCCGGCGTGCAGCTGGCCAGCGTCCGGCAGAGGTCGCCGCTGTCGAGTGCCCGGGCGTTCGAATCCGTGAGGTGCGGGCGCAGTGGGTAGAGGGGTGGTGCGAGCGCCAGGCGATGTGAAGGAGGCCGCCGATGTGGTCCTGGAGGCCGAGACCCAGGAGTGAGGAGGGCAGGCCTGCCGCGCCGGCCCGTCGCGTGCCCGAAGGGCTGCGCCGGGCCGCCGACACGGACCGGTCCCCCCTCGCCGGCCCCATCCCCGGCGTGGCCGCGCCCGGGGCCGGCGCCGGGATGACACGCCTGTCTTGCGAGCTACGCCGGCTGCTGGGCGTCCTCGGCGCGACCACGGGCGAGATTGCCGAGACCCTCGAGTGCGCCGGCGTCCGGGCCGTGCCCCGGGACGAGCGGGCCACCCCGGTCAGCCTCTACCTCCGAGCCGTGATAGGCGCGGACCCCCACGTCAAGGCCGTCGTCGTGGACCAGCACCGGGTCGTGGTCGAGCTGGGCGCGTGGTGGCGGCCGACGGTTGAGGTGGACCTTCCGCCCGTGGTGCGCGAGTTCACCACCGCCTTCGACGAGCGCTGCTACCCGGCGCTGCTCGCCCCCGGCGGCACGGGTCAGACCAGCGGCCACGGATAAGGTCGGCCGGAATCCGGGGGCGGCAGGCAACCGTCCGCGAGCAGGCGCTCGGCCCGGGCCACCAGCGCCTCGCGCTCCGTGGCGTCGAGCAGGCCTGCCAGCGAGGCAGGCAGGCCCCGATCCACCAGGCCCCCGACGTCCGCAGCGACGTCATCGTCCAGGTTGTCACCGACGAAGTCCCAGATCACCGTCCGGAGCTTGGGCTCGGCATGGAAGGTCAGCCCGTGGTCGATGGCCCACAGGCGCCCGGCGGCCAGCAGCACATGGCCGCTCTTGCGGTCCGCGTTGTTGGCCAGCACGTCGAAGGCGGCGATGCGGCGCAGGACCGAGTGCCACCGCGGTTCCTCGCGCAGCGTGAAGTAGTGGGACACCCCGTCCTCGGGCACGGCGCGCTGGACGGATCCCGTGCTGAACGGCGCGTCGTCGCGCACCACCGTCTCGGGCACGAGGTCCCAGCCCAGGGCGGTCGACAGCTCCCGGGCGGCCACCTCGCGGCGATGGAGCCCGGACGGGAAGTCCCACAGCTCACGCTCCCCGGCGACCGGCTTGTAGATGGCGAGCAGTTCCGTCCCGTCCAGCGAGCACGTCACGAGCAGCGTGGCGTTGGAGCTCCCGGCTATCCGGCCGTGCACCGTCATCTCGCCCCGGAGGAGCACCTCCTCCGCGGCGGTCACGTCGCCGGTGCGCGGTGGCCGTTCGTGCGGGGGCAGTCGTGCCCGCCCGGGTCCAGGGGGTAGCCGCAGAGCGGGCATGCGGGGCGCCCGGCCTCAACCAGCGTCGTCGCCCGGATGGCCGCGGCCGCAGCCTGCTCACGCGTGATGGCCACCCGGGCCACGGCCCCCCCGTCGCCCGCCTCCTCCACGATGACCACCACCCGCTCGAGGCCCCTGTCGTAGGAGACGCTGATTGTGCCGGCGACCCAGTCCGGCTCGGTGTCCACGTCGAAGTCGAGGTCGTCGGGGAGGTGCCCCGGGCGGCCGAGCCGGCGGACGATCTGTGCCAGCACGCTGGCCAGCTCGGCCACCTGGCGCTTCTCCACCTTGAGCGTCACCTCGATCGGCCCCTGGGAGAAGTGCAGCAGGAAGACGCGTTGGCCCACGGACCCGCAGGTGCCGACGGAGAATCGCTCCGGGCTGTCCATGTCCATGTCGTCCCCGTTCACGTGTCCACCAGGCCTTCGGGCGACGTGTTGACGCAGAGGATCCGAGGCCCCTCGGGGGAGTAAGCGATGGCCGACACCGAGCACGGCGAGACGGTCACCCGCTGGAACAGGTCGAGCGGTGCGCCCGCCGCGGTGGCGACCACGGCCCGGATCGGGTCCGCATGGGAGACGGCCACGATCACCTGTCCCCGGTGGGCTGCAGCCAGGCGCAGGACTGCGTCGGTGGCCCGCGTGGCCATCTCGGCGAAGGACTCGCCCCCGGGGAACCGGACCGACGAGGGGAGGCGCTGCACCGTCGCCCACTCCCGGCGGCGCATGGCCCGCCTGAGCGACGTGCCGGTCCAGTCCCCGATGTCCAGCTCCACCAGCCCATGCTCCCTCCGGACCCGCAGTCCCAGGGCGCGGGCGATGGGCGCTGCGGTCTCCCGGGTGCGCTCCAGCGGGGAGGCGTAGACGGCCACGGGGGGGCGCCGGAGCTGGCCGATGTGGGCGGCGACCCGCTCCGCCTGGCCCCTCCCGGCGTCCGAGAGGTGCAATCCGGGTGCCCGCCCGGGGAGGATCCTGCCGGTCGTGGGGGTGGTGCCGTGCCGCACGAGCAGCACCGTGGTCACATCGGGGTTCGGCACGAAGGTTGATCGTATGCTGCCGGCCGTGACGATCGACCGCCGTGCGCTGGACGATCTCAACCGGTCCATCGTGTCCTGTACCCGCTGCCCCCGGCTGGTCGCCTGGCGAGAGGAGGTCCCGCCTCGCCCGGCGCACCGCGAGGAGGAGTACTGGCGACGACCGGTCCCCGGCTTCGGGGACCCCGAGGCGACCGTCGTGGTGGTGGGGCTGGCACCGGCGGCCCACGGCGCCAACCGGACCGGGCGGATGTTCACGGGCGACCGTTCGGGGGACTGGCTGGTGCGGGCCATGTGGCGGGCCGGGTACGCCGACCGGCCCGAGAGCCGGTCGGCCGACGATGGGCTTACCCTCATCGGCGCATGGGTCACCGCCGCCGTGCGCTGCGCCCCGCCGGCCAACAAGCCGACGGCGGCCGAGCGGGCGGCGTGCTCGTCCTACCTGGGGGCGGAGCTCGCCCTCCTGGGGCGCGCCCGGGTACTCGTGGCCCTGGGCGGCGTGGCCGCCGACGCGGTCGCCCGGCTCCGCCACGTGGTCCCACGGCCCCGCTTCGCCCACCTGGCCGAGCACCCCCTGCCCGACGGGACGACGCTGCTGTGCTCGTACCATCCGAGCCAACAGAACACCTTCACGGGCCGGTTGACCGAGCCGATGCTCGACGCCGTCTTCCAGCGGGCGCGGGCGCTGGCTGGCTGAGGGCTGCCAGCCAGCCCGCCTACGCCGGCGTTGCTTGAGGGAGGCGCCCGGGCACCGGCACCGCGGTGGCGGGCCAGCGCCTGCGGCTGACGCGGCTCAGCCGGCGGAGCAGGGCGACGGCGCCCGGGTCGTCCTGGCCGGGGCGCACCTCGACGGCGCCCGCCTCCTGCATCGCAGAGAACAGCTCGCGGCCCCGGTCGCTGCGCACCAGCGTGAGGGTCCAGTCGTTGAACGCCCCGATGCCCCCGGTGGAGATGTCGGCATGCTCGGCGGCGAAGTCGGGGCAGGACGTGCACCCCTCCCGGGTCCAGGCGTGCGCCTCTTTGAGCGGGATCTCGCGGTATTCGCCGCCGTGCGTCCAGACCTGGAAGACGCCTTTGATGTTCATCTTGGCGATGTCGGCGCGCTCCAGGCCGTACCGGGCCAGGAAGAGCTCGTCGAAGATGGCGTCGTCAAAGGTCTTCGAGCAGAGGAGACCGATCGACAGGACGAACCTCCTGGCTACCTTGCCGGCCTTCCGGGCGGCCATCACCCCAGGGGCCGAGGCCTGGCAGCCCATGCCGACCAGGGCGATGCGCTCGGCCCCCCCGGCGATGGCGTCCGGGTAGGCGAGCGGGTTCGCCGAGTAGGTGTAGCGGGAACCTGCGGTCGCCAGCACGTCCTGGCGCGTCCGGGCCACCGCCGGGACGGCTTTCCAGGTTGAGCCGTCACCTTCGAGTGCGGACACCAGTGCGGCATCGATCACGTCGTTCTCCAGGGCCCACACCAGCAGCGCCGACACGAGACCCCCGTCCTGGCCTGCCGCGTGGAGCTCTGGATCGGTGGCCCGGGCGAGCACGATGTCCGCGGCGATGCCCTCCACCTCGTCCACGGTGCGGGGCCTCCCGAACAGGTGTTGATCGATCTCCGGCTCCCAGTCCCGGAAGCGGGGGCACGCCCGCGTGCAGAGCGTGCATCCCTTCACCCCGTGGGTGCAATCGGCAGCGCCGCCTGTGGCTTCGACGTGGAACGGTCTGTACACGCCGGCGTCGTCGTAGCCGAGCACGTCGTAGGGGCAGGCGACGACGCAGGCGGAGCATCCGGTGCAGAGCCCCGAGGTCACGACCTCCTCGAAGAGCTGAGCCCAGTGCGGCTTCTCGGGGGGCACGGTGCCACGATACCGCCGGGCCGGACGAGCCGAGGAGCCAAACTGGTATCGGGCGCTGGCGGCGGGTGTGGTCGGCTTCCGGATGACGGCCGCCGCACCACGTGGTCCCAGCGTTAGGGCCGGTGCTGGAGCTCTTCGAGCACCTTGGCCGCGTGCCCGTCAGCCCGGACGTTGTACCAGGCCCGGCTCACCGTCCCGCCGGCGTCCACCAGGAACGTGGAACGGATGACGCCCACGCTCTTCTTGCCGTACAAGGTTTTCTCGCCCCAGGCCCCGTACCGGCCCATGACCTCGTGGGCGGGGTCCGAGAGCAGCGGCAGCTCCAGGCCGTACTTCTCGCGGAACTTGACGTGCTCCGCCGCGCCGTCGGGTGAGATGCCGAGCACGGTGGCTCCTGACCGGCTGAATGCCGACAGGTTCTCGTTGAACTGGCACGCTTCCTTGGTGCACCCCGGCGTATCGTCGGCGGGGTAGAAGTACACGACCACCGGCGACCCCGTGAAGTCGCTGAGCGAGACCGGGTTGCCGTCCTGGTCCAAGAGGGTGAACGCCGGGGCTCGGTCGCCCGCCTCGAGGCGTGCCATGGGTCCTCCTTCGTGAGGTTCGTGGGGATGGAGCATCGCACAACGGGCCCGGATGCGCCGGTGTACGCAACCTTCCTGGTAGATTGTCTGTGACAGCCGGGAATCCCCGGTCGTCCGGGCTCCTCTTCTTCCGTGGATGGCGCTGAGCCCCGCCGGAGTGAGAGTGCACGAATGATCATGGACACGTACGAGACCGTACGAACCTTCGAATCGCTCGGCGTGAGCGAGCCCCTGGTGAAGGAGCTTGCGGACCAGGGGATCTCGACCGCCTTCCCCATCCAGGCGCTGACCATCGCCGATGCCCTGGCCGGCCGGGACGTGTGCGGGAAAGCCAAGACGGGCTCGGGGAAGACCCTGGCCTTCGGGCTGCCGCTGCTCCAGCGGCTGGGCCATGCCGGGCAGCGCAGCCAGGTGGGGCGCCCAGCCCGTCCCCGCGCTCTGGTGCTCCTCCCGACCCGGGAGCTGGCCGTTCAGGTGCACGGCGTCGTGGCGTCGCTGGCCACGGCGGTCGGCTTGCGGACCGCCGCCGTGTACGGGGGGGCCGACATCGACCGCCAGGTGGCCAAGCTGCGCAAGGGCGTGGACGTGATGATCGCCACGCCGGGCCGGCTCATCGACCTCGGTGACCGCGGTGAGCTGTCGGTGTCGGACGTGGAGATCCTCGTGCTGGACGAGGCCGATCGCATGGCCGACATGGGCTTCATGCCACAGGTGGAGTGGGTGCTGCGCCGGCTCGAGCGGCAGCACCAGACCCTCCTGTTCTCCGCCACCCTGGACGGGGCAGTGGACCGCCTGGTCAGCCGGTACCTGGCTGACCCGGTGCGCCACGAGGTGGCCTCCAGCACCCAGACCGTGGCCGCGATGGAGCACCGGTTCCTCCAGGTCCACCAGATGGACAAGGTGCGCGTGGCTGCTGCAATCTGCCGGAGCCAGCAGAAGGCGCTCCTCTTCGTGCGGACGAAACGGGGCGCGGACCGCCTTGTCGAGCAGCTTGAGGCCGAGGGCGTGCACGCCAGCGCCATCCACGGGGACCTGCGCCAGGTCAACCGGGAGAGGGCATTGGCCGATTTCACCTCGGGCAGGTTGCCGGCCCTGGTGGCGACGGACGTGGCGGCCCGCGGCCTGCATATCGAGGGTGTGGACGTTGTCGTCCACTTCGACCCGCCCGAAGACCACAAGGCCTACCTCCACCGCTCCGGCCGCACCGCCAGGGCCGGCTCGGCCGGCGTGGTGGCCACGCTCGTGCTGTGGAACCAGATCGTGGAGGCCGAGGTCATCCAGCGCCGCCTGGGCCTGCGCCTGCCCATCGTGGAGGTCTTCTCGAACGACCCCCGCCTGGCCGACCTCGCCGCCTGGGAGCCGTCGCCGGAGGAGGCGGTGATCTGACCCAGCAGTGGTCGCCTGATGGTGCGGCTGGGCGGATGCTGGTCGTCACGGCCCACCCGGACGACGTGGACTTCGGTGCTGCCGGCACGGTGGCCGCGTTCCGCGACGCGGGCACGGAGGTCGCCTACTGCATCGTCACGAATGGCGAGGCGGGCGGTGACGACCGAACCGTCCCCAGGGCGCAGATGGCGTCCCTGCGCCAGGACGAGCAGCGCGACGCGGCCGCCCAGGTGGGCGTCACCGACGTCACCTTCCTGGGGTATCCCGACGGGCGGCTCGCACCGAGCATCGAGCTCCGGCGCGACATCTGCCGCGTCATCCGGCGGTTCCGCCCGGACCGGGTGCTGGCCCAGTCGCCGGACCGGTTGTGGGACCGCATCTTCGCCAGCCACCCGGACCACCTGGCCGCCGGGGAGGCCGCCACGTGTGCGGTCTACCCCGACGCCCGGAACCCGTTCGCCCATCCCGAGCTCCTGGCTGAGGGGCTGGAGCCCCATATCGTGCAGGAGCTGTGGCTGATGGCGGCGCCCGCGCCCACGATCACCGTGGAGACGACCGGCTCCATGGACCGCAAGATCGCCGCGCTGCGGTGCCACCGGAGCCAGCACGGGGAGGACGTGGCCGACCGCGTCGTGGAGTGGGGGCGGGCGACTGCCGCTGGGGCCGGCATGCCCGATGGATCGACCGCCGAGCAGTTCCAGGTGGTGCGAGCCGGCTGACCTGCGCCTAGGCCCGGTCCGGGTCGAACGCTAAGGCCTGCGGCGGCAGCGAGAGCGCCCGGCGCCGGTCGCCGGTGACGTTCAGCGGGGCGGGCGCCAGGAGGATGGGCAGCTGGCAATGGCGGGCGACCCGGTCACGCATGCTCCGGCGGAACAGGGATCCGAAGCGCCGCCGGCGTGACCCGAGGACGATGACGTCGGAACGGAAATGGTGGGCGAGCTCACCGATGGCGCAGGGCACGTCGAAGGCAGGGGTCCGGTAGGTCGCCCCGGCCACGGGGACCCCGGCGTCGTCCAGCTCGGTCATCGCCGCGGCTACGACGCCGACGGCATGCGACTGCGTCTCGCACGTGGCGCCCCGCCCACCGGCGAGGTACTCGTTCACGTGCACCACCTGTACCGCGGCTCCCCAGCTCCGGGCCAGCGCCACCGTGAAGCTGGTGGCGACGTGGCCGGACTCCCCGGCGTCGAGGGCGAGCAGGATGCGCTGGAACACCACCCGACCGCCTACCCGCCGGGCCGGGTGGTGAACCCCCTTCAGCCGGCCAACTGCCGCAGCACGTAGGGAAGGATCCCGCCGTGGCGGAAGTACTCGGCTTCCATCGGCGTGTCCAGCCGGACCTTGGCGGGGATCGTGATGGTCCTGCCGTCGCCTTGGGCCACCACCTCGAGCTCATGGGGCACCGCGCTACCGGCCCGGCCCAGCTGCTGCAACCCGTGCACGGAGTAGGTCTCGCGGCCGGTGAGCCCGTGGGAGGCGGCCGACTCGCCGGGTCCGAACTGCAGGGGCAGGACCCCCATGCCGATCAGGTTGGAGCGGTGGATCCGCTCGTAGCTCTCGGCCAGGACGGCCCGCACGCCGAGCAGGAGCGTCCCCTTCGCCGCCCAGTCGCGGCTGGACCCGGAGCCGTACTCCTTGCCGGCGATCACCAGGAGCGGCACGCCTTCGGACCGGTAGCGCTCGGCCGCCTCGTAGATCGCCACCTGATCCCCGCCGGGAAGGTGCACGGTGACCCCACCCTCCACCCCTGGCACCAGCTGGTTCCGGAGGCGGACGTTGGCGAAGGTGCCGCGGATCATGACCTCGTGGTTCCCCCGCCTGGCGCCGTAGGAGTTGAAGTCCTGGCGGTCGACGCCCTTGTTGCCGAGGTACTCCCCGGCGGGGGAGGAGGGCCGGATGGAGCCGGCGGGCGAGATGTGGTCCGTCGTCACGCTGTCCCCGAGCAGCACGAGGACGCGTCCGCCCTCGATGTCCTCCAGCGGCGCGGGGTCCATCGTCATGCCGTCGAAGTACGGGGGGCGCAGGACGTACGTGGACTCGCCGTCCCAGCCGAAGGTCGCGCCGGCAGCCACTTCCATGGACCGCCAGCGCTCGTCGCCCTCGAACACCGAGGCGTACCGCTGGCGGAACTCGTCCGAGCTGAGCGACGAGCGGATGGCCTCGGCAACCTCGTGGTCGGTCGGCCACAGGTCCGCCAGCATGACCGGCCTCCCCTCCTGGTCCGAGCCGATCGGGTCCGCGGCGAGGTCGATGTCCATGGTGCCGGCCAGCGCGTAGGCCACCACCAGCGGTGGAGAGGCGAGGTAGTTCATGCGGACGTCGGGATGGATCCGGCCCTCGAAGTTCCGGTTGCCCGACAGCACCGAGACGACGGCCAGGTCGTTCTCCTGCACCGTCTCGGACAGGCCGGGCAGCAACGGGCCGGAGTTGCCGATGCAGGTCGTGCACCCGTACCCGACGAGCCAGAACCCGAGCTTCTCCAGGGGCTCCACGAGCCCCGCGTGCTCCAGGTAGTCCATGACCACCCGGGACCCTGGAGCCAGCGAGGTCTTCACCCACGGCTTGGCGGCCAGGCCGCGCTCGACCGCGTTCCTCGCAACCAGCCCGGCGGCCACCAGGACTTGGGGGTTCGACGTGTTGGTGCAGCTGGTGATGGCGGCGATCACCACGTCGCCGTCGGTGAGCCCCCGGGACCCCGGCTCCGGCGCATGTCCGCCTCCGGCGACCGCGCCATCCCCGGCCAGGGGCGCGACCCTGGGCTCGCGCCCGAGCGCACCCCGGAAGGCCCGACCCGCGCCGGCCAGGGACACCCTGTCCTGGGGGCGTGCGGGTCCGGCCAAGCTGGGCACGACCGTCGAGAGGTCCAGGTCAACCGTCTCGGTGTAGCGGGTCTCCTCACCGCCTTCGTGCCACAGCCCCTGCTCCTTGGTGTACGCCTCCACCACTGCCAGATGGTCCTCGCTCCGGCCGGTGAACCGCAGGTAGTCGATCGTCGCCTGATCCACCGGAAAGACCGTGCAGGTCGCGCCGTACTCCGGGGACATGTTGCCGATCGTTGCCCGGTTCTCCACCGGCACCGCGGCCACTCCCGGGCCGAACGCCTCCACGAACTTGCCCACCACCCCGTGACGGCGCAGCAGCTCGGTGATGGTGAGGACGAGGTCGGTTGCCGTCGTGCCCTCGGGCATCTCACCGTGGAGATGGAGGCCGACGACCGGGGGGAGCAGCATGGACAGCGGCTGGCCCAGCATGGCCGCCTCGGCTTCGATGCCGCCTACGCCCCAACCGAGGACACCCAGGCCGTTGACCATGGTGGTGTGGGAATCCGTTCCGACGAGGGTGTCGGGATAGGCCTGACCGTCCTCCGTCTCGAACACGACACGGGCCAGGTACTCCAGGTTGACCTGGTGGCAGATGCCCGTGCCGGGGGGGACGACCTGGAACCGGTCGAACGACTGCTGGGCCCAGCGCAGGAGCTGGTAGCGCTCGATGTTGCGCTCGTACTCGATGGCGACGTTCTCGTCGAAGGATCCGGGGCCGCCCGAGCGCTCGGCGATCACCGAGTGGTCGATGACGAGCTCGCACGGGACCAGGGGGTCGATCCTGGACGGATCCCCGCCCAGCGCGGCCAGCGCGTCCCGCATCGCCGCCAGGTCCACCACGGCGGGGACGCCGGTGAAGTCCTGCATGAGCACCCGCTCGGGGCTGAACGCGATCTCCGGCGCCTCGGCACGACCCCAGTCGCCCACTGCACGGATGTCGTCGGGTGAGACCTTCCGCCCGTCCTCGTGGCGCAGCAGATTCTCCAAGAGGATCTTGATGCCGTAGGGCAGTCGCTCAGCCCCCGGAACGGCGTCGAGCCGGAAGATCTGCAGCCGCCGATCCCCGACCTGAAGGCTGGACTTGGCGCCGAAGCTGTCTGGGTGGGTCATCCCGTCATTCTGCCGCCCTGCCGGGGGTGGGTCTGCAACGCCTGGTCCCGCCGCTGGTGGGACGCGGCGGTCGAGCCTCACGTCCGGCGCCAGCGACCGGGCGCCGCCGTCCGGGCGCCGCCGTGCATCCGGGGCTGCAGGAGTGCCCGGATCGTCCGTTCCCCCAGCTGGCACCGCGATTTCCCGCCGACGCGTGCAATCGGCGCCGAACGTCGCCATCATGGCCGCGGTGAGGTGCCGGGGGAGGGGCAACGCGATCGTCGGTGCGCTGGCCGCTCTCGGGCTCACCGCAGCGCTCGCCGGGGCGGGGCCGGCGGGTGCTGCACCTGGGGCCACCCCGCCTCGGGCCCCCGGAGCGCAGGCCATCCTCACGTCGGACGCGGCTCAGTCGCCGCCAGCGGTACCGGTGCCGCCGGTGCCGCCAGGTGCACACCGCGCCGGAGGCACGAAGAACTCGCAGGTCTACCCGGGCGGTGGGATCTTCAGCTACGGGAGTGCCGCGGCCGAGGCTGATCCGCTCGCCGGGGTGCAGCTCAATGCGCCGGTGGTGGGCGTGGCCTCCGCGCCCGGCGGCACCGGCTTCTGGCTGGCGTCGGCCGACGGCGGCGTCTACACGATCGGCGGGGCCCCGTACTACGGCTCCATGGGCGGCACGCAGCTCACGGGGCCTGTCGTGGGCATCGCCGCCACGCCCGCAGGCGGGGGCTACTGGCTGGTCGGCATCGACGGCGGGATCTTCACGTTCGGAAACGCCGCCTTCTACGGCTCGATGGGCGGCGAGCACCTCAACCAGCCCATCGTGGGCATGGCTGCGACGCCCACAGGCGGCGGGTACTGGGAGGTGGCTGCCGACGGCGGGATCTTCACGTTCGGAAACGCCGCCTTCTACGGCTCGATGGGCGGCGAGCACCTCAACCAGCCCATCGTGGGAATGGCCGCCACGCCCACAGGCGGCGGGTACTGGGAGGTGGCTGCCGACGGCGGGATCTTCACCTTCGGCAACGCCACGTTCGACGGCTCGCTGGGCGGCCGCACACTGCAGTCCGGGATCTCGGCAATGGCCGCCACACCCCGGGGCAACGGGTACTGGCTGCTCGAGTGGAACGGCGCGGTGTTCAACTTCGGAACCGCCAGCACATGGGGCGAGCCGACAGGTTCACCCGCCGCTGCGCCGTTCCGGGCGATCGTGCCGACCGCCACCGGCGGCGGCTACTGGCTTCTCGAGCCCGACGGGTTCAGCTACAGCTTCAACAATCCGGCGCCAACCGGTGGCAACGCCGCGATCGTGCAGGCGGCCGCGTCCCAGGTCCAACCCGACCCGGACGAGGGGTACTTCTGCAACCCGTACGGGGCCTGCGAGCCGTGGTGCGCCCTGTTCGCCACCTGGGCCTGGCAGCAGGGTGGCGTAGGCATCCCGTCCTACGGGTTCGTGGGGTACATCTACGACTGGGCGGCGGCAAACGGGCAGGTGCTCCCCCCGGGGGGGAAGGCCGTTGCCGGCGACGCCATCCTCTACGGCACGGGCCCCCAGAGCGGGTCCACGGCCGTCCACGTCGGCATCGTCGCCCAGGTCTGGCCGGACGGAGCGGTGGACACGATCGAGGGCGATGCCGGCCCCGGCGTCACAGGCCATCTCGCCGTGGTGGTCAACCAGCCGTTCCTGCCCACAGACGCCCAGGCCTTCGGCAACTACCCCGTCTTCGCCATCGCCCAGCCGTAGGGCGCCGCACGGCGGCGGCAGGGCCGCACTGCAAGCGGATGCGATGATGGACCATGCCCGACGTGACCTCGCTGCTCGCCGAGCGCCTGCAGGCGGCCTTCGACTCGGTGGCGCCCGGAGCCGATCCGGTGCTGCGGCCCTCCGACCGGGCTGACTTCCAGGCGAACGGGGCGCTGCCCCTGGCAAAGCAGCTCGGCCGCCCACCCCGCGAGGTTGCCGAGGCCGTGGTGGCCGCGCTGGATGTCGACGGGGTCTGTGAGCGGGTGGACGTCAGCGGACCGGGCTTTGTCAACCTGGTCCTCGACACGGCCTTCATCGGGGCCCAGGTGGTGGCCATGGCTGGCGACGAGCGCCTCGGGGTGGCTTCGGCCGAGCGCCCCGCCACGGTGGTCGTCGACTACTCGTCGCCGAACGTGGCCAAGGAGATGCACGTCGGGCACCTTCGCTCGACCGTGATCGGGGACGCGCTGGTGCGGATCCTCTTGCACCTGGGCCACCGCGTGGTGCGGGAGAACCACGTGGGGGAGTGGGGAACGCCGTTCGGCATGCTCATCGAGCACCTGGTGGACGTGGGGGAGGACACGGCCGGCAGGGAGCTCTCCGTCGGCGACCTGAGCGTCTTCTACCAGGAGGCACGCCGGTCGTTCGACGCCGACGAGGGTTTCCGCGAGCGCAGCCGGCGGCGGGTGGTGATGCTCCAGTCCGAGGACGCCGAGACGCTGCGCCTCTGGCGGGTGCTGGTCGACCAGAGCATCGCCTACTTTGACGAGGTCTACGGCAAGCTGGGCGTGCTCCTCACCGACGACGACATCCGGGGTGAGAGCTTCTACAACCCGATGCTGGGCGGCGTGGTAGCCGACCTGAACGACCTCGGCCTGTTGGTGGAGGACGACGGCGCCCGGTGCGTGTTCCCTCCGGGCTTCACCAACCGTGACGGCGAGCCCCTGCCCGTCATCGTCCAGAAGTCGGACGAGGGCTACGGGTACGCCGCCACGGACCTGGCGTGCATCCGGGACCGGGTGGACCGGGTGGGCGCCGACCGGATGCTCTACGTGGTGGGCACCCCGCAGGCGCAGCACTTCGAGATGGTGTTCGCCGTGGCCCGGATGGCCAAGTGGCTTCCCGAGGGCGTCTCGGCGGAGCACGTGGCCTTCGGCCACGTGCTCGGGCAGGACCACAAGATGCTGCGCACGCGGTCCGGCGCGTCCGTGAAGCTGGTTGACCTCCTGGACGAAGCCGTGGCGCGGGCCGAGTCGACGATGGCGGACCGCGACGCCCCGGTGCCGCCCGAGGAGCGCCCGGCGGTCGCCCGTGCCCTGGGGATCGGCGCCGTGAAGTACGCGGACCTGTCCACCGACCGGGTGAAGGACTACGTCTTCGACTGGGACCGGATGCTGGCCTTCGAGGGGGACACCGGTCCCTACCTCCAGTACGCCCATGCCCGCATCCGCTCGATCTTCCGCCGGGCCGAGGCGGAGCGCGCCACGGGCGCCGCGGACCACGTCGATGTCGCAATGGATATTGCAACCAGCGAATTCCCCGACCCGGGTATCGCTATCGGGGAGCCCGAAGAGCGTGCTCTGGGCATGGCCTTGCTGGGCTACGCCACGGCCGTCGCCGCCGCCGCGGATGCTTCGGCGCCGTCCAAGCTCTGCGCGTACCTGCACGGCCTGGCGGCCACGTTCACCACCTTCTACGAGCGGTGCCCCGTCCTCCGGGCCTCCGACGCGGCAACCCGCCGTAGCCGCCTGGAGCTTGCCCGCACGACCGCCCGCGTGCTGGCAGAGGGCCTGCACCTGCTCGGCATCGAGGCCCCTGAGCACATGTAGCCCGCGACCGGACCGGCGCACCCACTGGGTAACGTTGCGTAGGAAGACCCGGCGCGAATGCAAGCAGGCCGAGTGGATGGGATAAGGAGAGCCAGATGCAGGCACTCCATCAGCGCAGCGATCGCTCCAGGCGGTGGTGGGCGTCACGATGGATGGTGGCGTTGGCCGTGGTCATCGTGGCCGCGGCGGCCGGGGCGGTGTACGTGGTCTCCAGCAAGCAGCCGTCCGCTCTGTCCTGCGGGTCCGGGACGACCTGCACGTCGGGGGGCAGCGGAGGCTCGGGCGGGTCCAAGAACCCGGCTACGGCGGTCGCCTCCCGGGCACTGACCGTCTCGTCCACCACGCCGGCCACAGGCGCCAGCGCCGTGGCCAGCAATTCGAGCATCACCGTCGCGGTGAGCGCGCCGCTGGCCTCCGGCTCGGCCATGCCGTCGCTGAGTCCGGCGGTGCCCGGGACCTGGCACCGATCGGGTCGCACGTCCCTCGTCTTCACCCCGTCGGCGCCGTTGTTGCCGTTCACCAAGTACACGCTGACGATCCCCGGTGGTCATGGCGGCCTGGCCGCCGCTGACGGCCAGCGCCTCGCCGCGTCCAAGACCGTGTCCTTCACGATCGCCAACGGGAGCGTGGACCGGCTCCAGCAGCTCCTGGCCGAGCTCGGCTACCTGCCGCTTAGCTACACCGGCACATCGGCTGCTCCCCGGGACATGGCCCAACCGCAGAGCGGGACACTGACGTGGACGTGGCCCAGCCTGCCTGCCGCGCTCACCAACCAGTGGGTGCAGGGCTCCACAAACATCCTCACCAAGGGCGCCGTCATGATGTTCGAGACAGAGAACGGGTTGACGGTGGACGGCGTCGCCGGGCCGCAGGTGTGGTCGACGCTGCTTGCCGACGTCTCCAGCCACAAGGCGAACACGCAGCCGCTGTCCTACGTGCTGGTGACAAAGGTCACGCCCGAGCACCTCACAGCGTGGGTGAACGGCCAGCTCACCTTCCAGAACGTCCCCGTCAACACCGGGGTAAAGGGTGCGACAACGACAGACGGGACGTTCCCGGTGTTCGAGCACGTTCGGGCGTCCACGATGGTGGGCACCAACGTCACAGGGAGCCATTACAACGACCCGACAGTGCCGTGGGCCAGCTACTTCAACGGCGGGGATGCCCTGCACGGCTTCCCCCGTGCCGCCTACGGCTTCCCCCAGTCGAACGGCTGCGTGGAGATGCGGATCACAACAGCCGGCAAGCTGTGGCCGTACACGCCCATCGGTACCCTGGTGACGGTGGTCGGCCCGGCCGCGTGAACGCCCCTCCCGTCGAGTTGCCGGCCGGCCCGGTCACCGAGAACCTCCGCCCGTGGGACGTGGCTCAGAGCAGCTTCTTGAGGAGCCATTCCTTCGCCGCCGTGTAGGGCGGGTACTGGACCGGGAGGTCCGGGGTGGTGGGCTTGGACAGGACGGCCCTCCGGTGGCTGAAGGTCTCGAACCCGTGCCGCCCGTGGTAGGAGCCCATGCCGCTGGGTCCCACCCCGCCGAAGGGAAGCCCCGGGATCGCCAGCTGCACCACCGTGCAGTTCACGCCCACGCCGCCCGATGAGGTGCCGGCGAGCACTTTTTCGACCGATTCCTTCGAGCGGGAGAAGACGTACAGGGCCAGTGGTTTGGGCCGCTGCCCCACGAATCGGACGGCGGCGTCGAGATCGTCCACCTCCAGGACGGGAAGGATGGGGCCGAAGATCTCGTCGTCCATGACCGCGTCGGCGGGCCCGACGCCGGTCAGGATCGTGGGGGCGATGTACCGCTGGGCACGGTCGGATCCGCCCCCCACGGCCGGCGTCGCTTCCGTGGAGGCCAGCAGTCCGTGCAACCGGTCGAAGTGGTGGTCGTTGACGATCCGGCCGTAGTCCGGGCTGCGCCGCGGGTCCTCGCCGTAGAAGGCGCGCACCGAGGTGCGCAGCGCGTCCACGAGCTCGTCCGCCGCGGCGCGGTGCACGAGCACGTAGTCCGGGGCGACACAGGTCTGGCCGGCGTTCATGAACTTGCCCCAGGCGATCCGCCGTGCCGCGACAGCAATGTCGGTGTCGGCGTCCACGATGGTGGGGCTCTTCCCGCCGAGCTCGAGGGTGACGGGCGTGAGGTGGCGCGCTGCGGCCTCCATCACGATGCGGCCCACGCGGCCGTTGCCCGTGTAGAAGATCGTGTCGAACGGCTGGCCCAGGAGCTCCTGGGTTTCCGCCACCCCACCCTCAACGACGGCCACGGCCCGGCCGTCAAGGTACCGCGTGGCCAGCCGGGCGATCGCCGCCGAGGTGCGGGGGGCCAGTTCCGACGGTTTGGCGACCACGCAGTTGCCGGCGCCGATGGCGGCGGCCATGGGCAGCACGAGGAGCTGGACCGGGTAGTTCCACGGCGAGATGACGAGCGCCACCCCCAGGGGCTCACGGATGACGGACGCGTGCCCGGGCTGCTGCATCGCCGGCATGTGCACCCGCTCAGGCCGGGACCACCGCCCCAGGTTGCGCAGCATCACGTCGATCTCGGCGGCCACCAGGGAAAGGTCCGTCAGGCGCGCCTCGGCGGCCGGCTTGCCCAGGTCGGCGTGGAGCGCCTCGAGCAGCTCGTCCTCGCCTTCGCGCAGCATGCGCTGCACCGACCGCAGCTCCTCCCGGCGCCACTCCAGCGGACGGGTGAGCCCCTCGTCGAAGGTGCGGCGCAGGGATGTCAACATGGCCGACACGCTAGAGGTCACCGTGGCCGACGAAGTGGTCCATGGAGCGGTTGACGCCGAACAGGTCCATGACCCGGTCGAAGGCTCGCGGCGGCAGGACGCGCAGCACCGGCAGCAGCCGGACGAGCGGGGGCAGCACCAGCATGCGTCGGTCCGACTCGATGGCGTCGGCGATCTTGGTCACCACCACGCCGGGCTGGAGTATGGGGAGGAGGAGCGGCACCCGGGTCCGCACGCCCCGGAACATCCCGGTGTCGATGTAGTAGGGGCACACCACCGTGGTCCTCACCCCGGGTGCCACCTGGCGTAGCTCGACCCGCAGCGACTCGTCGAACCCGACGGCGGCGTGCTTGGACGCCGAATAGTCGGTCTGGCGGGCGACCCCCACGAGACCCGCGGCTGAGGCGACGGTCACGACGTGGCCCCGGTCGGCGGCGATCATGGCCGGCAGAAATGCCTTGGTCACCCAGTAGAGCCCCAGGACGTTGACGTCGAACGTGCGCCGGATCTTCTCCTCGGTGAGGTCGACCAGCCGGGCCCCGCTGACCACCCCGGCGTTGTTGACCACGACGTCGGGATCCCCCACCTCGCGGCGGACCCGGTCGGCGACCGCGGTCACCGCGACCGGATCCCGTACGTCGCACGCATAGCCCCGGGCACGGCCGCCGCTGACGCGGTCGAGCTCCTCCACGACGTCGCCCAACCGAGCCTCGTCGAGATCCCACACAACGGGCACCGCCCCCCGCCGCGCCAGCTCCAGTGCCAGCAGCCGGCCGATGCCGGCCGCCCCCCCGGTGACCAGCGCGATGCGCCCATGGACGTCGGTCATGTCGCTCCTAGCTCGTGGTCGTGGCCACAGCCCCCACGATGTCGTCGACCGTGGCGATCGCGGGCAGGGCGCCGATGAACGGTGCGTCCCCGAAGGAGAAGATGCCACCGTCCTGGCCCACCAGCCAGTAGCCCCCTGTCCCTGCGGTGTGGACGAGGCCGACGATCGGGCGGCTCGGGGAGATGCCCTGGGCCGGGAGTGTGCCGAACTTCCTGGCATTGCCGAAGGCCAGGACGGTGCCGTTCTTCGTCGCGACCCAGTAGCCGGCGCCTGTGGGAGTGCCGGCGATGGCCGCGACGGGGGAAGCCGTGCCGGTGGCTGTGCCGAGGTGCTGGGCCGCCCCGAACGCGTACACGTGCCCGGTGGCGGCGATGAGCCAGTAGCCGTTGCCGCTGGGGGTGGCGGCGATGCCGACGATGTCGTTCACCACCACCCCGCTGCCCGGCAATGAGCCGAGGTACGGCACTGTGCCGAAGGTGAAGACCCCGCCGTCCTGCCCGACGAGGAAGTAGCCCCGGTCCGAATTGGCGGCGACGATGCCGGTGATGGGGCGGTTGGGGACCACGCCTTGGGCGGGAAGGGAACCGAGGAACGGGGCATTGCCGAAGCTGAACACCCCGCCGTCCGCAGCGACCAGGAAGTAGCCCGCGTCGGTGACCGTGGGGACGATGCCGACGACCGGCTTGTTCGGCCGCACCCCGATCCCCGGCAGGGATCCGTAGTAACCGCCTGCGCCCCCCGGCGGGTCGAAGACGAACACCCCGCCGTCCGCGCCGACGAGGTCGTATCCTGACCCCCCGCTCGAGGGAGGCGGTGTGGCCGGGGCGACGTAGGCGATGGTGACGCTGCGTGTTGTGGCCGGCTCGACGGCCCCCGGGGCCGAGATCACCGTCCCCTGGTTGTCGATCATGCTGATCGGCGTCAGGGACCCGGCGGCCGGGTTCGCCGCGCCGGCCTGCATGTCCGTGAACCGCACGGTGCGGAAGTCGGCCAGGGGCGTGATCGATGTGTTCACGCTCGGTGCCTCTTCGATCCACTCGGCCGTCACGGTTGTGCCTGTGTAGTGGAATGTCTGCACGAACACCCACCCCTGCGTGACGTCGGCAAGCCGGACCTCCCAGGAGCCGGCGGCAAGCTCGGAGATGGCGGCCTGGATGTGGTCGCCGGGCTGCACTGCAGCCGGCGCTCCGGTTGTGGCGTTGTCGATTGTGTACGCGGGCGCCGGCAGCATCTCGACCCACGCGCTGTATGTGGTCGATCCCGCGGCCGAGTCCTGCTCCGTGCCCACCTGCAGCAGGCCGGTCGCCGACGAGGAGCCGCCGCCGATCCCGATCCAGGTGGCCGAATAGGCGGGCGACTGCGACGGGGTGACGCCCGGAACGGTCCAGTTGCCGGTCACGCTGGTATAGGTCGTCCCCGTCGCCAGCTCGCCCGACCAGTTCAGGGTCTCCTGGCCGGCGGCGGCGCCGTGCGTGACGCCGCCGGGCGCCGTGGCTCCGGTGGGCCCCCCGGGCGACGCGTGGCCGGGTGACGGTGCGCCCGTGACCCAACGTGCCGGGTCCGGCCCGTGCCCAGCCTTCGGGGCACCGAGAGCCGTGCTCACCGTGACGCCAGGACGGGGCGGCGCCCCCCGGCCGCTCGCGCCGGCCGGCGCCGAGAACGTCCCGATCAGGACGCATGCCACGGCTGCGGCCACGGCGGCTGTCGCCGGTCCCTGCCGGAACCCCTTCCCCACTGTTCCCTCCAGCGCTGCGGCAGTCCGGGTTGATCCGCTTACGGGCGGCTCGGCTGCCCCTCGCCGCACGACGCTAGCAAGGGGTCAGGGAGCGTCGAGCCGGAGCAGGTCGTCCAAGGTCTCCCGGCGGACGACCACTCGGGGAGCGCCGTCGCGGACGAACACGACGGCCGGGCGCGGGACCTTGTTGTAGTTGGACGCCATGGCGTAGCCGTACGCACCGGTCACCGGGGTTGCGAGAACGTCACCCACGGCCAGGTCCTCGGGCACCGAAGCGTCCTCCACCACGACGTCGCCAGTCTCGCAGTGCTTGCCGACCACCCGGACGGCCCGTGGACGGGAAGCCTGGACCGCCCGTGGCAGGAAGGCCTCGTAGCCGCTGCCGTAGAGGACGGGGCGTGGGTTGTCGCTCATCCCGCCGTCCACCGATACGTAGGTGCGGATGCCCGGCAGCGCCTTGATCGTGCCGACGCGGTAGAGGGTGACGCCGGCGGCGGCGGCGATCGAACGGCCCGGCTCGGCCGTGATGCGCGTGGCCGGGTCCACCCCCGCCGCGTGGCACGCGTGCCGGATGGCATCCGCCCACGCGCGCTGGTCCGGCGCCCTCTCGGAGTTCAGGTAGGCGACGCCCAGGCCGCCCCCGACCACGAGCTCGGGGAGCCCGAGCGGTGCGACCAGCGAGCCGAGCACCTCCGCCGCCTCCTCGAAGTGGACGACGTCAAACACCTGGCTTCCGATGTGGGCATGGACCCCCACGAGCTCGACGCCCGGCAGGAGCTCGATGGCGGCCACCGCCTGGGAGGCGGCGCCCGAGGCGATCGAAAACCCGAACTTCGTGTCCTCCTGGCCGGTTCTGACGAACTCGTGGGTGTGCACCTCCACCCCCGGAGTCACACGCACGAGCACCTTGGGCCGTTCGCGTCCCGCTGCCGCTTGGTCGGTCAGCGCCCCCAGCCGGGCGATCTCGTCGAAGGAGTCGACGACGATCCGGCCCACGCCGGACGACAGGGCGGCTGCCAGCTCCTCGGTGGACTTGTTGTTGCCGTGGAGCACCAGCCGCTCGGGAGGCACGCCCGCGGCCAGCGCGACGTGCAGCTCCCCGAGCGTGGACACGTCCAGGCACACACCTTCTTCATGCGCAAGGCGGGCCATGGCGACGCACAGGAACGCCTTGGTGGCGTACGCGACGCCGTCGCCCCACGCCGCTACCGCCTCGCGGCACCGGGCCCGCAGGTGCTCCTCGTCGTAGACGAACAAGGGGGTCCCGAGCGCACCTGCCAGCTCCACCATGTCCACGCCGCCCACGGTGAGGTGACCGTTGGGTGCCACGGCGGCGGTCTCGGGCAAGAGGTGGCGCGAGAGGGGGGCGCACGGCCCGGCATGGTCGGCCGACCCGCCAGTCGGCTCCGGCGCATCGCCGCCGCCGATGGGGGCTCGGCGGTGGGTGATCATGCCGTCGCAGGATAGGGCAGCGGGGTGGCTGTGACCGGCCGTCTCGTCCGCCACGGCCTAGATCCAGGGGCCCCAACCAGGGATTTCGTGCCGGCTGCTCGGCGCCCAACAGAGCGCTCCGGCCGGGCGGCTACGATCGTCCGTTGCCGTAGCGCCGCGCCGGAGCCCTCCGGGGACCCTGGGCGGCGTGTCGGGATGCCCCCGTAGCTCAGCGGATAGAGCACCGGCCTCCGGAGCCGGTTGCGCAGGTTCGAGTCCTGCCGGGGGCGCCGACCAGTCCTCCGCGCGCACCTGCGCCGCGACCTCGTCGGTGTCGCTGCCGCGATCGTAGAGGGTGACTGCGACATCGACGGCGCTCTCGGCCGGCCGGTAGACGACGTCGAG
>DAHUZE010000069.1 GCA_027306755.1 Acidimicrobiaceae bacterium
TCGATGCCCATGGACGCCTACCGCAGGGACGACGTGTTCCTCGTCCAGATCGACATGCCCGGCGTCAAGGGTGACTCCATCGAGCTCACGGTGGAGGACAACGTCCTCACTGTGAAGGCGGAGCGGCCGGCTCCCGGCACGAACGAGGGCGTGCAGACGCTCGTGGCCGAGCGCCCGTACGGCACGTTCATGCGCCAGATGTTCCTGGGGGACAACCTGGATGTGGACCGCATCGAGGCCAATTACGAGGCGGGGGTGGTCACCCTGTCGATCCCGGTGGCTGCCCACGCCAAGCCGCGGCGCATCGAGGTCACGACCCAGCAGGAGCGGCAGGCGATCCCGGCCTGATAACGGACGGCGGCCCGTCGCCCGGCCCGGGAGCCGCCCGGGCCGGGCGATCCGGGCGGCAGCATTGCTCAGCGGGCGCCGATGTACTCCTCGAGCAAACGGCGGTCCTGCTCGAGCTGCGCAATGGTGGACTTCACCACGTCCCCGATGCTCACGATCCCGCGAAGGGCGCCGTCCTCGATCACGGGTACGTGCCGGATGCGCTGGTCGGTCATGAGGGCCATGACCGACGCCACCTCGGTGGCAAGCGTGCAGGTCCGCACCGGCGACGACATGATCGACCGCACCGTCCGCGCCAGCAGCCCCTCGGGCTCCCGGCCGAGCAGGCGCACGACGTCACGCTCCGAGACGATGCCTTCGATGTGCGCGCCGTCGGACGAAACCACCAGAGCGCCGATCCGGTGGAGCGCCAGCGCCGCGACCGCCTCTCCCACCGGCGCATCCCCCGAGATCGTGGTAACCGCGGGCCCCTTCGCGTCGAGGATCTCGGCGATGCGCATACGTTCCTCCTTCTGCGTCACCGCGGCAGCCGTTGATGCCGCGGCTACACCTTTTCCACGCGGGCCAGCACGTTGCGGCCCCGCAGCTGACCGAGGGCCCGGCGAGCCTCCTTCTCCGCCAGGACCGCAGCAAGCGCCTCGCCGGCGGTGTGCACCCGCATCGACAGCGCTTCGGCATCGGGCCGGCTGTACCCGAAGAGGCTGATGCACGCCCGCTCCACCTGGTCGAACGTGGTGAAGTCGCTGTCGATGATGATGACGGCGTAGTCCTCGCCGAACAGCTCCCGCACCTTGGCGGCGATGTCGCCCTCCACGGCGTGGTCGATCTGGACGTCCGGCATGGTCAGTTGGCTCACTGTGCTCCTCGCTGGGGGCCGACCCCGACGAACCGATCCTACGCCAGCCCTGTGCCCCGTCAGAGCCCGCAGACGAATCGCGTGCTCCAGGGCTGCCAGCCCAGCTCGTTGAAGAGGAACAGCACCGCTTTGTCTTGCACGGCCGGAGCAGCCTGGTAGGGCCAGCCGCTGTAACCGAGTGAGAGCCAGGTGCTCTCCAAGAAGCCGTATGCACCGCCTGGGGCCGAGGGTGTGTTGAAACGGTTGCCGGACTCATGCGTCCGGATGCACGCCCAGTCGGGCGTTGTCGTGGTGGTGGCGTCGGTGAGCACCGCGGGGGCGGGGGCCGGTGGCGGTGGCGGTGGCGGTGGCGGCGGCGGTGGGACCGGTGGCGCAGGATGCACCGCCCGCCAGGCGTGGACGACCCGGGCCATCGTGGCGTCGTGGGCCGCCACGATGGGGCTGGCGCCGGGCCCGATGGTGACGGGTCCGGCGACGCCAGGACCCGCGGTGGTGGCCCGGGTTGCCCCGACGAAAACGCCGCCCAGGGCAGCACCGCTGGTTCCAATGGATAATGCGACGGCCGTTGCCGCCACGGCGATGCGGGTCCGCATGGCACCTCCCGTGCTCGAGCGCGCTCCCTCCGCTCGGTGGTCTGCAAGGCGCCGGCTCATGGCATGCAGGCCCCGGACGGGTTGCGGGAGGCAGGTCCCGTCCTGGCGGTTCGCCTTAGGGTGTGCGGCCGGTGTGGTGATCGCCCGGGCGGTGCGTCGTGGAGAACGTCCTTCGTGCCGTTGGCCGCGGCGGACCCCGCCGCTGGTACCCGTCCGGAGGCTCCACCGTGCCCTGCCCGCCGTCACGGTGGCTCGGAGCGCTACCGGGCGGGCAACCTAGCGGTGCAACGAGGTCGAAGGCCAATCGGGTGTGCAATGGCGATTGCCCCAGCCAGCAGGGCGGTCGGGCTGCCTCCGGGCGGCCCCCACGTACCCGTGCTGCAGGAACCAGGCCGCAGCGTCCGCGACGGCGTCCGCTGCGGGGCGTGACGAGTATCCGAGCTCGGACCGGGCCCGCGAATCGTCGAAGATCATCATGGTCGCCGACATGCGGGCCGCCTCCAGAGGGACCGACGGGTGGCGGCGGAGCATCCGCCCTTCCACCAGCTCCGACAGGGCGCCGGCCGCCAGGGCCAGCGATCGGGGGACCCGGCGGGTGACGGCGGGGAGCCCCGTCGCCTTGGACAGCAGGTCGAGCAGCACGCGCATGGATACGTTCTCGCCCCCCAGGATGTAGCTCCGACCGGGACGTCCGCGTTCGAGTGCCAAGAGGTGCCCGCGGGCCAGGTCGTCTACGTGGACCACGTTCATGGCGGTGTCCACGTAGCCAGGGATCCGGCCGTTCAGGTAGTCCAGGACCACCTTGCCGGTGGGAGTCGGCCGGCGGTCACGCGGGCCCAGGGGGAAGGTCGGCAGGACGAGCACGACCGGCGCACCCTGGGCCGCGGCCCGTAGTGCCTCATGCTCCGCCACGTACTTGGACCGCTTGTAGTGGCCGTAAAGGTGGGCCACATCCGCCGTGCAGTCCTCCGTTGCCGGAACGCCCATGGCCGCGCCACCCAGTCCGAGCGTGCCCACGGTGCTCGTGTACACCACCCGCTCGCACCCGGTTGCCGATGCTGCGGCCAGCACGTTGCGCGTCCCCTCGACGTTGACCTCGGTGAAGATCTGCGGGAAGGCCGACCAGAAGCTGTAGACGGCGGCGGTGTGCATCACGAACCGGGAGCCGCGGAATGCCCGATGAACGGCCCCGGCGTCCCGGACGTCGGCCTCCACGTGTTCTACGTCGAGCGCGGCCAGGCTCTGCAGGTCGGCAGTGGGTTCCACCACGGCCACCACGTGCGCTCCACGCTCGAGCAGCTGCCTGACCACCGCGGACCCGACGAAGCCGGAAGCCCCGGTGACCGCCACGCGGTCGCCGGGTTGGATCGCGCCCCCCGAGGGCTCGCCCACGAGCCCGGGGCTGCCCCGGTCCGGCGACCCACCCGGCGTCACGCCTGCGCCATCACCGGTTTCGGACCGTTCCCCCGCCGCAGCGCGCTCTTGGCCATCGTGGTTCCGAACTCCATCAGCAAACCGGAACCGTTGTGGGCGTCCCGGAGCACGTCGTCCAGTGCGGCCACGAAGTAGTCGACCTCCTCCTGCCCGGCGACGAGCGGCGGGAGGAGCTTGACCACGTTCATGTTGTCTGCCGCAACCTGCGTCAGGATGCGGTGACGGTGGAACAGCGGCACGACCACCATCTGGGAGAAGAGGGCCGTGCGCACCGCCTCCACGGCGTTCCACCGCATCCTCAGGCGGCGCGACGTCGGCTTGCCGAAAGCGAGTCCGATCATGAGCCCCTTGCCCCGGACGGCGTGGAGCAATTCGTAGCGCTCGACGAGCGGGGCCAGCGCGGCCTGGAACGCCTCGCCCGTCACCCGCGCACGCTCCACGATGCCTTCCTGCTCGAAGGCGTCCAAGGTGGCCAGGCCGGCCACCATGGCCAACTGGTTGCGGCCGAAGGTGGTCGAGTGGACCATGGCCCGGTCCAAAGAGCTGTAGACGCTCATGTAGACGCGGTCGGTGGTCAGCACAGCCCCCACGGGGACGTACCCGCCGGAGAGGGCCTTGGAGACGGTCACGATGTCGGGCTCGAGGCCGTAGTGCTCGTGGGCGAAGAAGCGGCCGGTGCGTCCCATGCCCACCTGGACCTCGTCGGCCACCAGCAGGCTCCGATGGCGGCGGCAAAGCTCCTGCGCAGCCTGCCAGTAGGTGGCGTCCGCGACGTTCACGCCCTTTCCCTGGATCGGCTCGGCCACGAAGGCGGCGACGTCTCCCCGCCGCAGCTCAGCCGCCAGGGCGTCGATGTCCCCGAAGGGTACCTGGGTGGCGCCGGGGATCAACGGGCCGAAGCCGTCCTTGAACTCCTTCCCGCCGTTGAGGGCCAGCGACCCGGTGGTGAGCCCGTGGAACCCGTGGTCGCAGTAGACGACACGCGTCCGTCCGGTGGCCCGTCGGGCGAACTTGATGGCAGCCTCAGTGGCTTCGGTCCCCGAGTTGCAGAAGTAGACCCGCCGTATGCCCGGGTGGGCCCTGGCCACGAGCTGCTCGGCGAGCAGCCCGGGAAGCAGGGCGCAATCCATCTGGACCATGTTGGGGAGATCCAGGTCGATGGCCTGATGGAGGGCGGACTTGATGGCCGGATGGCTCCTGCCGAGGGCGTACACGCCGAAGCCGGCCAGGAAGTCCAGGTAACGGTCACCCTTGTCGTCGTAGAGGTAGCAGCCCTCACCCCGGACGTAGTACCGGTCGAAGCCGATCGTCTTCAGGACCCGCACGAGCTGGGGGTTCAGGAGATCGCTATGGAGCGCGTAGTTCTCGCCATGGCGCTCCCTCAAAACCTTGGCGACGTCAAACGCCATGTTCCCTCCGTGATCGTGGGCCACTCAAGGCTACTGGTGACCGTCTGGGTGTGCGGACCAACAAGCGCTTGAGGGGACGCCCGCGGCAGGGAGCCGGCACCCGTCAGATCGTCGCCGTGACGGCCGCTGTGGTAAAAGGGCGGAGCGTGCTGGGGGGCCGCCGGTCGCGGTCCCAAGGGAGGGAGTCGCACGTGCCGAACAGTGGACGGCCACCGACGCGCACCGGCCGCTCCTCTCTGATCGGCTCCGTGGATCACGCGCTCACGTTGCTCAGCGCGCTGCGCGACCAGCCGTCCCTGGCGGTGCGGGAGAGCGCGGAGCTGATCGGAACGGCCCCCTCGACGGCTCACCGGCTCCTTGCCACGATGCAGGCCAGCGGGTTTGTCGTGCAGGACCCCGCCACCAGGCGCTACAGCGCTGGCCCGGCGTTGCTGGGGGTCGCCCTGGCTTCGCTCCAGCGGGCGGACGTGGCCCGGGTGGCCCGACCCCATCTCACGGCCCTGGCGGCGGAAACCCGCGAGACCGTGAGCTTGGCCGTGCCCGAGGGCTCGACCGTCCGCTTCGTGGACTCAGTCGAGGGGACCGACGTCGTGCGGGTGAGCAGCCGGACCGGCGTGGTCGTTCCGGCGCACGCATCAGCTGCGGGCAAGGTCCTCCTGGCAGCACTGGGGCGTGAGGAGCTGCTGCGGCTCTACCCGTCCACCCGCCTGGCGCGCCGTACCGGCCGGACCATGACCTTGCGCTCGGGACTCATGGAGGAGCTCGAACGGGTGCGCCGCGCCGGCTACGCCACCAGCTTCGAGGAGGGCTTCGCCGGACTGGCCGCCGTGGCCACGGGCGTGCGCGACGTGCGTGGCCACGTGATCGCCGCCCTGGGGCTCACGGTCCCCGTCGAGCGGCTCGACCCCCGCCGGGTGGAGAGCATGGCTGCCGCCATCCAGCGGCGGGCCGGGCGCATCGAAGCGGAGCTCAGCCGGGGCCGGGACGGAGCCGGGGGAGGCTGACCGTCGCGCCGCAAGGGTCCGGGCGCGGGGCTACTCGGGCCGCTCCCTGCCGGGCCGCTCCCCCTCGAGGTGCTCACGGTCGAGCCGCTCCCCGTCGAGCTGGGCCAGGAGCTCGCGGCAGCGGTCAGCTCGCTTCAGCAGGTCCGACCGGAAGGCCCGCATGCGATGCACCTTCGTTTCCAGCTGCTCGGCCAGGGATTCGCTCAAGCGAAGGATCTCCTCCAAGAGCTCCCGCCGCTGGGACCTGGCCCCCGGCGTCTCATCGCCCTTGCGGGCGCGGTACACGCCCCGGGCATGGTCCAGGTGGCCCTCGGTTTCCAAGAAGCCCTTGACCTCGTCGAGGTTCATGCCCAGCACGTCGCGCAACTCGACGATCCGCTCCAGGTGCTTGAGGTCCGCCGGGCTGTACCGGCGCTCACCCCCGGCGGTGTGGCCCGACGGGTTCAGCAGGCCGAGCTCCTCGTAGTAGCGCAGGGTCCGGGCGGACAGCCCCACTCGCGCCGCGGCGTCGCCGATGCGAAGCCCCCCTACGCCCGCCGGCGCCGCGGCGGGACTCGGCGGATCGGCGGCGGGACCCGGCGGATCGGCGGGCGCGGCCGAGCGGGCCTGCCGCGCTGGGCCGGTCACGTGAACGGGATGGCGCTGTACGTCGCCAGCTTCGCCAGCGGGTGGCTGGCTTCGATCTTGCGGATGGTGCCGGACTTGGACCGCATCACGAGGGACTGGGTGGTGGTCGCATGGCGGTGGTAGCGAACGCCCTGGAGCAGCTCGCCGTCCGTGATGCCGGTGGCGGCAAAGAAGCAGTTGTCCCCCTGGACCAGCGTGTCCGTGGTGAGGACAGCGTGCAGGTCGTAGCCTGCGCCCACCGCGGCCTGACGTTCGCCTTCGTTGCGCGGCCACAGCCTGCCCTGGATCTCCCCGCCCATGCACTTGAGCGCCGCTGCGGCCAGGACGCCCTCGGGCGTGCCGCCCACGCCGAACAGGATGTCCACGCCGGCCCCGGGCCAGCCGGTGGCGATGGCGCCGGCCACGTCCCCGTCGGTGATGAGCCGGATGCGTGCACCCGATTCCCGCACCTCGCTGATGAGGTCCGCATGGCGAGGTCGGTCCAGGATGACGGCGGTGAGGTCCCGCACGGACTCGCCCAGCGCCTCCCCGACGGCATGGAGGTTCTCCGTCGGGCTGCGGTTGATGTCCACCGAGCCGCGGGCCCGGGGCCCGACGGCGATCTTCTCCATGTACACGCAAGGCCCGGGGTTGAACATGGAGCCCCTGCCGGAGACGGCGATGACCGAGAGCGCGCCGCCCCGTCCGAGCGCGGTGGGCGTCGTGCCGTCGATCGGGTCTACGGCGATGTCGACGGCGGGAGGGGAGCCGTCCCCGATGCGCTCCCCGTTGTAGAGCATCGGGGCGTTGTCCTTCTCACCCTCGCCGATGACCACCACGCCGTCCATGCCCACGGTCTGGAGAACGATGCGCATGGCGTTGACGGCGGCGCCGTCGGCGCCCTCCTTGTCGCCGCGGCCCATCCAGCGGCCGGCGGCCATGGCCGCCGCCTCGGTCACGCGCGCCAGCTCGAGGGCCAGATTGCGGTCGGGGGCCTGCGGGGCCCCGGGGGCCTCGTGAACCTGGGGCTGCCTCTCCACGGGCCCGACCCTAGTGGGGTCGGCTCGGGGCGTCGTGCCCGGCCGCCGAGGTGCATCTCCGGACTGCGCCGCCGACATGACAATAATGGACCCCCGATGATGCAGACCAGCAGCACGCGCGGGGGAGCTGCCCAGGCGGCCGACACCGGCCGCTTCGTGATCCAGCCCTCGGGGCCCCTGGAGGGAACCGTCCGGGCCGGCGGGGCGAAGAACTCGGCGCTCAAGCTGATGGCGGCCTGCCTGCTGGCCGAAGGCCGTCACGAGCTCTCCAACGTTCCGCGGATCCTGGACGTGGAGATCATGGGGGACATGCTGCGCGCCCTGGGAGCCGGCGTGGCCTGGACGGGCCCCGACCGCCTGGCGATCGAGTCGCCGGCGGTGGACGACATCGTCCCCAAGGCGCCGTACGAGCTGGTCGATCGGATGCGCGCCTCGATCGTGGTCCTGGGTCCACTGCTGACGCGGTGCGGGAGGGCCAGCGTCTCCATGCCCGGCGGCGACGACTTCGGGGGGCGTCCCATCGACTTCCACCTGGGCGGCTTGGGGGCGATGGGCGCCCGGTTCGACACCGTCCACGGGAACGTAGAGGGCCGCATCGATCCAGACGTCGGGGGGTCTCGCCTGATCGGCTCCCAGGTGGTGCTCGAGTACCCCAGCCACACCGCCACCGACAACATCCTGATGGCTGCGGTGCTGGCCAAGGGGACGACCGTCATCGAGAACGCGGCCCGCGAGCCCGAGGTGTGCGACCTGGCCGCCTTCCTCACCGCGATGGGCGCCCGGATCCGGGGCGTGGGCACCTCGCACGTCGAGATCGAAGGCGTTGAGGAGCTCGCGCCGGCGCGCCATACGGTCCTGCCCGACCGGGTGGTGGCCGCCACCTACCTGGCGGCGGCCGGTTTGGCCGGCGGCGAGGTCGTGGTTGAGGACGCCCGGGTCGACCACATGGACATGCTGCTGCGCAAGCTCTCCGCCATGGGGATGTCGATCGAGCAGCGACCCGAGGGCCTGGCGGCGAACAGCTCGGGGGCGCTCCGCTCGGTGGACGTGGCCACCCTGCCCTACCCCGGGGTGGCGACCGACTACAAGCCGTTCCTGGTCACCATGCTGACGGTGGCCGAGGGGGTGGGCATCGTGAGCGAGAATCTGTTCTCCGGTCGCTTTCGCTACATCGACGAGCTGCGGCGGATGGGTGCCGAAGTCCGTACCGAGGGCCATCACGCGGTGGTGCGCGGGGTGCCCCGGCTCTCCGGCGCCCCGGTCAAGGCAACCGACATCCGAGCAGGCGCGGCGTTGGTGCTGGCCGGGCTGGTGGCCGAGGGAGAGACCGTCGTGTCGGAGGCGTGGCACGTGGACCGTGGGTACGAGGACTTCGCCGGCCGGCTGGCGTCCCTGGGGGCGAGGGTGCAGCGGCGTTGAGCCCGGGCACCCGGCAGCCCGGCGAGCTGCTGGCGGCGGCGGCGGCCGGCGACCGGGCGGCGCTGGCCCGGCTCCTCTCGATCATCGAGCGCGGGGGCGCGCCCGCCGCCGCCGTTGCCAAGCTTGCATACGGCGCCGCCCCGCCCTACACCGTGGGGATCACGGGGGCGCCGGGGGCCGGGAAGTCTACGCTGACCAACGCGTTGATCCGGGAGGTGCGGACCGGCTGGCCCGCCGCAGAGGACGGTGGGGCCGGGGCGCAGCACGACCCGGTCGACCAGGTGGCCGTCCTGGCGGTGGACCCCTCGTCGCCCTTCTCCGGCGGGGCGATCCTCGGCGACCGGATCCGGATGCAGGACCACGCCACGGACCCGTCGGTGTTCATCCGGTCCATGGCCACCCGGGGCCACCTGGGGGGCCTGGCGCTCGCGGTGCCCGACGCCGTGCGCGTCATGGGAGCGGCCGGACTGCCCCTCGTGATCGTGGAGACGGTTGGGGTAGGGCAGATGGAAGTGGACGTCGCGTCGGCCGCCGATACCACCGTGGTCGTCGTCACGCCGGGGTGGGGAGACTCGATGCAGGCCAACAAGGCGGGGCTGCTCGAGGTTGCCAACGTCTTCGTCATAAACAAGGCGGACCGCCCGGGGGTGCGAGAGGCCCGCCGCGACCTGGAGCAGATGCTGGAGCTCTCGGCGCCGGCCGCATGGCGCCCGCCGGTCCTGACGACGACGGCCACCGACGGCGAGGGAGTGCGCGCGCTGTGGCAAGCGGTGGCCCGCCACCGCGCGCACCTCGTCCGGTCCGGCTTGCTGGCCTCGCGCCGGCGGGAGCGCCTGGGCGAGGAGCTGCGCCGCGTGCTCACCGCCCGGCTCCTCCAGCGCCTGGACGACCTTGCCGCCGGCGAGCGCTTTGGCGCAGCGGTCGACGGGGTCACGTCGGGGACCCTGGACCCCTACGAGGCTGCGGACGGTCTACTCTCCGACCTGATCGGTTGACGGCGGTGCTCCCTCCCGACGACCGCTCCTTCGACCCGTCGGATCTCTGGTTCCAGCACGCCGTCTTCTACGAGGTGCTGGTGCGGGGCTTCTACGACGCCAACGACGACGGCACCGGGGACTTGGCCGGTCTGCGCGCGAAGCTCGACTACCTCCAGTGGCTGGGCATCGACTGCCTGTGGTTGCTGCCGTTCTGCCCGTCGCCGATGCGCGACGGCGGTTACGACGTGAGCGACTTCTTCAACGTGCATCCCGACTATGGCACCCTGGGCGAGCTGGTCGGGCTCCTGGAGGACGCGCACCGTCGTGGGATCCGGGTGATCGCGGACCTGGTGATCAACCACACGAGTGATCAGCACCCGTGGTTCGTGGAGTCCCGGTCGAGCCACACCAATCCCAAAGCCGACTGGTACGTCTGGAACGACGACGACCAGCGCTGGCCGGAGGCCCGGGTCGTCTTCACCGACGTGGAGCGGTCCAACTGGACGTGGGACGCCGGCCGCGAGCAGTACTACTGGCACCGCTTCTACTCGCACCAGCCGGATCTCAACTACGACAACCCCGAGGTGGCCGACGCCATGCTCGACGTGGTCCGGTTCTGGCTGGACCTCGGCTTCGACGGCTTCCGTCTGGACGCCGTGCCCTACCTCTTCCAGCGGGACGGGACGAGCGGCGAGCACCTTCCAGAGACCCATGCCTACATCCGGCGGCTCCGCAAGCAGCTGGACTCGGAGTACGCGGGGCGGGTGCTGCTTGCCGAGGCCAACGGATGGCCGGCGGATGTGGCCGACTACTTCGGCGATGGGGACGAGTGCCACCTGTGCTTCCATTTCCCCCTGATGCCCCGGCTGTTCATGGCCGTGAGGCGCGAGCACCGCTACCCGATCACCGAGATCCTGAGCCAGACCCCCGAGCTGCCCGACGGCTGCCAGTGGGCGACCTTCTTGCGCAACCACGACGAGCTCACGCTCGAGCAGTTGTCCGACGAAGAGCGCGACTATCTCTTTGCCGAGTACGCCAAGGACCCCCGCATGAAGCGGCACATGGGCATCGGGCGGCGGCTGGCTCCGCTGCTGGACGGTGACCGCCGCCTGGCCGAGCTGCTGTACTCGCTCATCCTCTCGCTGCCGGGGAGCCCAGTCCTGTACTACGGCGACGAATTGCTGATGGGCGACAACATCTACCTTGGCGACCGCGATTCGGTGCGGACGCCGATGCAGTGGTCGCCGGACCGCAACGGCGGCTTCTCCAAGGCAGACTTCGCCCAGCTGTACCTGCCCCCGCTGATGGATCCCGTGTACGGGTTCGGCGCCGTCAACGTTGAGGCCCAGCTTCGCAATCCGGGTTCTTTCCTCCACTGGGTCCGGGGCATGCTCGTCCATCGCCGGTCGCTGCCGGTGCTCGGTGTGGGCAGCATCGAGCTCCTCGACTGCCCCAATCCGTCGGTGCTCGCCTTCGTGCGCTGGGGCGAAGTGGCCGACGTGTCCCTGGCCGCGCCGGCCGCGCTTGGGCCGCCCGCGGTGATGCCGACAGTTGCCGTCGTCCCGGCCTCCGGCGGGCGGATGGCCCGCACCGTGCCCGCTCCGCCGCCGGATGCCCCCGGCGGCGACGGTGCCTCGCCCACGCGCTTCCAGGCGGTGCTGTGCGTGCACAACATGAGTCGCTTCGCCCAGCCGGTCCAGCTGGACCTGGCCGCCTGGGCCGGGCGCCGCCCGGTCGAGGTGCTCGGCCGGGTGCCGTTCCCTGTGATCGGGCCCGAGCCGTACGACCTCGCGCTGGGACCGCACGGGTACCTGTGGTTCGACCTCGTCGATGGTTTCGGAGCAGAGGAGCCCGCTCAGTGACCGGACGGGGCGGCTCCGTGAGCGAGTGGGCGGGTGGCCTGGGCGTGCTGGACGACCGCCAGCGGGCGGGGATCCGCCGCGCCCTGGCCCGGTGGCGCCAGCACCGCGCCGTGGTGGAATCAGAGTTTGCCCGCGCCAGTGACCAGGCGGGGGATGGTGAGGGTGGCGGACGTCCCCGAGGCGAAGGGCCCGACTGGGCGGACCCCCTCGGGGACCGGGCCATCGGCCTGGACGTGGAAATCGTGGACGTGGAACTGCTGCATGCCGGGAGGCCAGGCGTGCTCGACGTGGTGGCCGAGATGGACGGGCGACTGGCCCATGCCGTCTTGGCGCTGCGACGTCCCGGTGATGAGCTGCACGTGGTGGGACCGGCAGAGGACCCGGCGCTGGGGGTGGTGGAGGACGGCGACGGAACGGCGGTGCTGGTGGACGCCCTGCGGGACGCCGACGCGGCCCGCCTGCTGCTGCACGCCGTCGCCGGCCCCGGGATCGACCGGGTGCCGGAGCCGGCTGGGTCCACCCGCCAGCATCCAGGCAACGTGATCACGCTCCTGTGCGACAGTCCCGACGCCACCACGCTGGGGATCGACCGGCGCTTCACCATCTCGGTCTTCCCCTGGCTGCATCGGGGGCGTCATCCGGGGACGGCAGTGCTGGCCGGATTGGACGAGGCCGGGTTCAATCACCTCCCGGCGCCGGTCGCCCTGTGGCGGAGGGCCGGGCGCGACCTGGGGTCCGTCCAGGAGCTGGTGAGCGGGGCGACGGACGGTTGGTCCGTCGCGCTGGCGTCGCTGCGCGACCTGTTCGCCTCCGGTGTGGAACCTGACGCCGCGGGCGGCGACTTCGCGTCCGAGGCCCTGGCCCTCGGCACGATGACCGCCCGGATGCACCTGGCCCTGGACCGCGCGTTCGGCAGCCGGCCGGGTGACCCGGCGGCCTGGGCGGAGGAGGCCGGTCGTGCGGCCACGCCCCCCGGCGCCTCCGACGGCGCCGTGCAGGCCGCCCTGGACGGGCTGCGGGCGTGCGGGACCCGCACCCCGTCGATCCGTGTCCACGGTGACTTCCATCTCGGGCGCACGGCGCGCACGGACCACGGTTGGGTCCTCACCGACACCATGCCCGGCGGGACCGAACCTGGGTCCGGCGAGCCGGTGTTCCGGTCCCCCCTGGCCGACGTGGCCGGCCTCTGCGCCTCCTTGCGGCGAACCGCGCGGCTGGCCGCCGTGGAGCGGGGTCCCGGCCGGGCGTCGGCCGAGGTCGTCCAGCTGGCGTCGGCCTGGGAGGCCCGCAACCGCCGGGCGTTCCTGGCCGCCTATCTGGCGACCCCGGGCATCGGCGGCCTGGTGCCGGCCAACCGTGAGCTGCTGAGCGACCTGCTCACCTGCTTCGAAGTGCTCGCCACGGCTCGCCATCCGCTGCCGGCCGGCGCCGGTTGACCTGCCGCTGCCACCGGCGACAGCATGGCTGCGTGCGCATCGGAGTACTTACCGGCGGCGGCGACTGCCCCGGCCTCAACGCCGTCATTCGAGCGGTGGTCGTCGCCGGCCACCGCGTGCACGGCGACGAGATCATCGGCTATCTCGACGGCTGGCGGGGGGTCCTGGAGCGCCGGAGCGTCCCGCTGCGGGCGTCCCGGACGGGTGACCTCCTGGCCAAAGGGGGCACCGTGCTCGGGAGCTCGCGCACCAACCCCTTCGCCTCCGGGGATGGCCCGCAGCGAGCGCTGGACAACCTTGCCGAGGATGGTGTGGAGGCACTGGTGGCCATCGGCGGTGACGACACGCTGGGAGTGGCGCAGCGGTTGGGGGTCATGGGGCTCCGCGCCGTGGGAGTCCCCAAGACGATCGACAACGACCTCTGGGGCACCGAAGTGACCTTCGGCTTTCACACGGCCGTGCAGACGGCGACGGAGGCAATCGACCGGCTCCAGACCACTGCCGAGTCGCACCACCGGGTGATCGTCTGCGAAGTGATGGGCCGCCACGTCGGGTGGATCGCCACCTACGCCGGGATCGCTGGCGGAGCCGACGAGGTGCTGGTGCCCGAGGTGCCCTTCGAGGTTGGCGCCGTGTGCGAGCGCATCACCCACCGCCATGAGCGGGGCCGGTACTCGTCCATCGTCGTGGTGTCGGAAGGGGCGCTCCCGGCCGCCGGCGCGGACCTCGAAGCGGCTACTGCCGCCACCTCGTCCGGCCCGGTCGACCAGTTCGGGCATGCCCAGCTGGGTGGCATCGGTGCGTGGCTGGCGGCTGAGATCCAGCGCCGGACCGGGTACGAGTCCCGCCACACGACGTTGGGGCACATCCAGCGCGGCGGTACCCCCACCGCCTTCGACCGGGTCCTGGCCACGAGGTTCGGAGTGGCGGCCGTGGCTTCTGTCCACGAGGGCGACTTCGGGACGATGGTGGCGCTCCGGGGCGGCCGGATCGTCCGGGTCCCTCTGGCCGAGGCCGTGGGGCACCCCAAGACGTTGGATCTCACGCTGCTGGACGAGGTTGCTGCTCCCTTCCTGGGGTGACCCCGGGGCCGGGGAGGAAGTTCGGTCCCCGGCGGGCTCAGCCGGCGTGCACGGGTACCCGGAGCTGCTCGGCCGCCTGCTCGGGGTTGACGATGTTGATGGCCACACCGGTGCCCATCTCGAAGCCGGCCCTGGTGGTGGCCTTGGGCCACACGTGCACGTGCCAGTGGAACGGGTCGTTCACCCGGTAGGGGGCGGAGTGGAAGACGAGGTTGTACGCCACGTCGCCCACCACCTCGCGCAACTGGGCGAGGGAGGACTTGAGGGCCAGTCCGACTGCCACCAGGTCATCGGTCCCGCTGCGGTAGAGATGGGGGGTGTGGTGCCGGGGGATGACCAACATCTCGTACGGGGTGGCGCTCCAGAAGGGGCAGACCACCACCACCTTGTCGTCCGCGTGGATCACGCGGCATCCCTCGGCCTCCTCAGCGTCGATCGTGGTGCACAGGAGGCAGCTCTCGGAGAAGCGTGCGAATCGGGCCTGCTCCTCGGCCAGCTCCCGGGGCACGAAGGACATCCCGAGGAGCTGGCCGTGCGGGTGTTCCAGGGAGGCGCCAGCCTCCCGGCCGGAGTTGACGATGGCCTGGCTGTAGCGCAGGCAGGGGTGCTGGGCGTGCTCTTCGATGCGGTCCCGCAGCGCCGCCATCACCAGGCCGGTCTGCTCGTTGGAGAGCATGGACCAGGAATCGTCGTGCTCGGGGGAGAGGATCAGCACCTCGTGGATCCCACCGGCGCTGGCCTGGGTGAAGACGGGGCCCCGGTTGGTGACCACGAACGGCTCGTCGCCGGAGAAGGCCGGGTACAGGTTGGGCACGACGCGCACCAGCCAGTGCCCGCTGGATCCGTAGGTCTCGAGCGCCGGCGGGCTGTCCTCCTCGTGGCCCGGGCAGAAGGGGCACGGCCGTGTCCGGTCCGCCTGCACCTCCGGCGATCGGACCACGAAGGCCTCGGGCCGCTCGGCCCGGCGCGTGTTCACCACCACCCACCGACCGGTCAGCGGGTCGAGCCGGAGCTGGCTCGCCTGCGTCGTCACCTCTGCGTCCATTGCATCCACGTCGCGCGCTCTTCTGTCATCTTCCGCCCCACCGATCGATCAACGGGGCGGTACGTCCGTGCATCAACGTACCTCCACCCGGGGGGTGGCACGGTTCACCGTCCGGCGAGCCCGCCCGGCACCGGGCCCGGCGGCCCGTCGAGCTTCTGCTCATGAGCATCCTGGGCGCCCTGCCGACCGCCGCGCTGCCTGCGGGGCCGGCCTACACGGTGGTCCTGCTCTGCCATGTTGCCGCAGCACTGGTGGGGATGATCACGATGGTGGCCGGGATCGCCTTCTCCATAAAGCTCCTGGCCGCCGGGAGCAGGCCGGTGCCCGCCCCGGTCCGCTCCTACTTCTCGCCGGGGACCAACTGGGCCGGCCGAGCCCTGTACCTCGTGCCAGTGCTCGGGGCGGTGCTCCTGGGCATGTCCGGCGGCGCCTACCGCCTCACCTCGGGCTGGGTGCTGGCCGGCGCCGGGCTCTGGGCGGCATCGATCCTGGCTGCCGAGCTGGCCCTGTGGCCGGCAGAGCAGCGCGTACGCCGGGCGCTGGCAAAAGCGGCCACGGAGCCCGAGGGGCCACCGCCGGGAGCCACCGAGCCGGCGGAGCTGCCCGAAGGGGCGACCTCGGCGGCAACCGAGGCGGCCCGGCTGGTGGTGGCATGGTCGGTGGTCGTGGTGGCGCTGTTAGGCGCGGCGATGGTGGTGATGGTGGTCAAGCCGTAAGACCGTGACCCCGGCGGCTCTCAGGCCGGGCCGCTGTCGGCGGTGCTCAGGCCGGCCAGCTGTCGGTGGTGCCCAGGCGAGGCTCACCGATCATCCCCGCCGCCACGGTGGCGTTGGTGCCCTCATCCACCAGGACGAAACTCCCGGTGATGCGGTCGGCGGTGTACGGGTCCACGGCTAGGGGGACTGCGGTGGTGAGCTCCAGCACGCCCACGTCGTTGTTCACCAGCTCGTCGGCGTCTTCCACCCGCAGCTCGTTCACGTCCAGGCGCCCCCGCACGGCGGTGATCCGGGCCGGGGTGCTCCGGGTGGTGTGCTTCACCCTGAGCCGGTCGCCGCTCCGCACCGGCCGGTCGGTGAACCAGCAGACCGTTGCCGTCAGTGTCCGGACCACCGTGGGGGGATGGTCCGCGATGGCGATGAGGTCGCCGCGTGACACGTCCAGATCGTCGGCCAAGCGCACGGCAACCGAGAGCCCGACAGGCGCAGAGTCCATGGGCCCGTCGTAGGTCTCGATCCCGGTGACCGTGGTCTTCCAGCCCTCCGGGAGGACGACCACCTGGTCCCCGGCCGCCAGGACGCCCCCGTTCACCATGCCGGCGTAGCTCCTCCCCCCGCCGGCGTAGCGCAGTACCCACTGGACGGGCAGCCGGGCCGCGCCGGACCGGTTGGTGCCGTGACCGGCAGCCCAGGCGCCTGCCGGCGCCTGCTCGAGCGCCTGGAGGACCGTGGGGCCGTGGTACCAAGGGGCGGCGTCGGACGGCTCGACGACATAATCGCCGTGGAGGGCGGACACGGGGATGACGGTGCACGACGTCACGCCTAGCCGTCGGGCCAGCGCCTCGATCTCTCCAGCGACCCGCCGGTACGCGGACTCGTCCCACTGTGCGAGATCCATCTTGTTCGCGCACACGACGAACTGGCCCACGCCCAGCAGGGCGGCGATGCAGGCGTGGCGCCGGGTCTGCTCCCGGAGGCCGTTGACCACGTCCACTACGACCAGCGCCAGGTCCGCGGTGGACGCTCCGGTGGCCATGTTGCGCGTGTACTGCACGTGGCCGGGGCAGTCAGCGATGACGAACTTCCGCCGCGGGGTGGCGGCGTACCGGTAGGCCACGTCGATGGTGATGCCCTGCTCGCGCTCGGCGCGCAGGCCGTCGGTGACGAAGGAGAGGTCCACCTCGCCCACTCCCCGGCGCGCCGACGCAGCCTCCACCGCCGCCACCTGGTCCTCGAAGAGCTGCCTGGTATCGAAGAGCAGGCGACCGATCAGCGTGGACTTGCCATCGTCCACGGAACCCACCGCAGCGAACCGCAGAAGGTCCATCGCCCCGGGGGACCGCTCCCCCGGTGTGTCTTGTCGGGAGGGCGCCATGCTCAGAAGTACCCCTCGCGCTTGCGATCCTCCATCGACGTCTCGGAGAACCGATCGTCTGCCCGGGTGGCGCCGCGTTCGGAGACCCGGGAGGCGGCCACCTCGGCGATGATCTCCTCCACCGTGGCGGCCGACGAGGCCACGGCCCCGGTGCAGGTGGTGTCGCCCACCGTGCGGAAGCGAACGCACGCTTCATGCGGGGTCTCTCCGTCAGCCGGCGTCACCCAGTCGCAAAGAGCCAGCAGCATGCCGTCTCGCTCGATCACCGGGCGCCGGTGCGCGAAATAGATCGAGGGCAGCGGGATCTGCTCGCGGGAGACGTACTGCCAGATGTCCAGCTCGGTCCGGTCCGAGAGGGGAAAGGCCCGCAGGTGCTCGCCCGGCTGCACGCGTCCCTGGTAGAGGTGCCACAGCTCCGGCCGCTGACGCTTGGGGTCCCACTGTCCGAAGGTGTCCCGGAAGGAGAGGATCCGCTCCTTGGCACGGGCCTTGTCCTCGTCCCGGCGCGCGCCGCCGAAGCACGCGTCGAACGAGTGCTCGGCAATGGCGTCGAGCAGCGTGGTCGTCTGGAGCCGGTTCCGGCTGGCGGTCGCGCCGGGGTCGGGCACCCGACCCTGGTCGATCGAGTCCTGCACGCTGGCCACGATCAGGCGCTCGCCCAGGTCCGCGACGAGGCGGTCCCGGTACTCGATCACCTCGGGGAAATTGTGGCCGGTGTCCACGTGCATGATCGGGAAGGGGAGGCGGCCCGGTCGGAATGCCTTCATGGCCAGGTGGAGAAGGACCGCGGAGTCCTTGCCCCCGCTGAAGAGCAGGACCGGCCGCTCGGACTCGGCCGCCACCTCCCGCAGCACGAAGATGGCGTGCGATTCGAGCAGCGCCAGGTGGTCCACGGTGGGCGTGCGCTGCCCCGTCTCCCCGGGGGTGATCTCGGTTTCCATCGTTCGTGTCCAATCCGGCGCGGCCGTTTCGGTGTCCAGTCGGGCGCGGGTCGGCGCCCTGGACCTGGCAGTCCGACTCGAGCGTCCCTCCGCCGCCAAACCTGACCTACTTGGTCGTCTATGTATCCTGGAGTCGTAAAACCCTACAAGTCAACCGCGGCCCCGGGCCGACCCTGGCAGCCGGCACCGGCACCGGCACCGGCACGGGCGATCCTGGCAGGTCCACCTGGGACCGGGCTGAACGGCCCGTGGCACGATGGCGACCCGAACGGGCGAGGCGGCGGGCCGGCCGTGGGCGACGGCGCTGCGAAAGGACGAGGTGTGACCCGACTGAGCGAATCCGGCTCGAACGAGGCCGGAGGCCGCCCGTCCGAGGCGTTGCGAGGCGAGCTGGCCGAGGCAGACGCCCGCTTCGCCCATTCCCCGGCATCCAAAGTGGTGGCCTGGGCGGTGGAGCGGTTCGGGCGCAACCTCGTCCTGGCGGCCTCGTTCCAGGATGTGGCCCTCATTGACCTTGCGGTGAAGGTTGACGCCGGCATAGAGGTCGTGTTCTGCGACACCGAGGCACATTTTCCCGAGACCCTGGCCTTCGTGGACGAGGTGCGCGCCCGGTACAACCTCAACTTGACCGTTACCCGTCCTGGCGCCGGGGCAGCGGATTGGCCGTGCGGGACGGCCCGATGCTGCGCAATGCGCAAGGTGGAGCCCCTCCGCGAGGCTTTGGCGGGCAAGGAGGCATGGCTCACCGCGCTCAAGCGGGTGGACGCTCCCACGCGTGCCCTCGCACCCGTCGTGGGGTGGGACGACGCGTTCGGGGTGGTCAAGGTGAACCCGCTCGTCACTTGGACCGAGGACGACGTGGACGGGTACCTGGCCGACCACGGGTTGCCCGTGCACCCTCTGGTCCCCCGGGGATACCGCTCGATCGGGTGCGCCCCCACCACGCGCCCCGTTGCGGCAGGGGAGGACCCTCGGGCCGGGCGCTGGGCGGGCAGCGACAAGACCGAGTGCGGGCTGCACGCCACGTGACGGCCGCGCTTGGGCCCGCCCGGGAGGGAGTGCCCGGCCGGGACCCATGCGCGGTCCGGCTGCGGGACGTCTCCGTCGCTCGTGAAGGGCTCCGCGTGCTGGACCGCGTCGATTGGGACGTGGAGGTGGGCGGCCGGTGGGTGGTGCTCGGGCCCAACGGATCCGGGAAGACGACCCTGCTGCAGGTGGCCGGGGCGAGGATGCTGCCCAGCGCCGGGAGCGCCGAGATCCTCGGTGCCCGGCTCGGCCGCGTGGACATGCGCGAGCTCCGCTCGAGGGTGGCCATGGTGAGCGGTGCACTCGTGCGCCAGCTCCGGCCGACCCTGACCGCCCGCGAGGTAGTGGTCACCGGCCATGACGGTGCCCTGGACCCCCATTGGCGGGTGGTCCCCGCGGCGGACTTCCGGGCCGCCGACCAGGCGCTGGCCCGCCTGGGGCTGGGCGGCGCGACCGGTGGCGCCCCCGGTGGCGACCAGCGGGCAGTCACGTCGGCGCTGGGTGATCGCCCGTTCGGCGTCCTGTCCGAGGGCGAGCGCCAGCAGGTGCTCATCGCCCGCGCCCTCGTTGGCCGGCCGGAGCTGGTCCTGCTGGACGAACCGGCGGCCGGGCTGGACCTCGGGGCACGGGAACGGCTCGTCTCTCGGCTCGCCGCGCTGGCGGGCGACCCCGCCGTGCCGGCCCTCGTCCTCGTGACGCACCACGTCGAGGAGATCCCCCCCGGATTCACGCACGCCGCGCTGGTGCGGGACGGCCGGATCATGGCCAGTGGCCCGATCGGCGAGGTGCTTACCGGATCAGCGGTGTCGGCGTGCTTCGGGACGCCCGTCTCAATCGGGGAGCGTGGGAACCGATGGTGGGTGAGCGCCACCGGCTGACGAATGCCGGTGTGACCTGGCGTCCGTAAAAACCCCTTGCCGCGTCAGGCCGGAACGGCTACAAGTGGGGGCCAGCGGAAGGGGCCGCCCGACGATGGCGACGTGCTTCCGACCATCCACCACCTGTAAATGACGCGCACGTAGTTTGTGACCCAAGGAAGGTAGGTCAAGGGAGTGACTGACTTGGTCGTGCTCGTCCTTGTGGTGCTGTGGGTGGCCGTGCTGGCACCCAGTGCGATCCGCCGTGTGCGAGAAGGTCGTTCGCAGACGTCGATCGAGTCGTTCCACGAACAGCTGCACTTGCTGGAGAGGGCCGGCCCGAAGCTGGTTGAGCCCGCTTACCGTCTCGGGTCGCCGATCGTGCCGTTGCGCCCCCAGACCGAGCCCGCACCCGACGTGGACCTGAAGGTCGGCGGGCGCGGGGGCCTGCTGCTGCTCGACCGCCCGACCACGGAGCGGGCCGAGCGGAGGCGGATCGCTACGGTCCACCCGTCCCCCCAGCAGCGGCAGCGGGGTCGCAGGCGCCGTCGCGACATCCTGTTCGGGCTTTCGGGCACCGCCATCTTGACGGGCGTGGTTGGGGCCGCGGGCGTGCACATGCTCTGGGCGGTGACCGGCATATCGGTGGCCGCCATCGCGGCCTACGTGGCCCTGGCCGCCTACGTCCAGATGGTGGAGGCCGAGGGCAAGTCACTCCGTCCCGTTTCCCCGGGAGCCCCTGAGCGCCTGCCCTCCGCCTGGGCCGCCCACGGCTCGCGCCGAGCCGCCGGCGAGACCGGACCGGACGGCGATGCTCGGCCGGCGCCGGACGCGTGGGCAGCCAAGGCGGGCTATCCCGGCGCGTGGGACGACGAAGCGGTCGTCACCCGCCGCGCCGCCACGGGGGGCTGACTGACCGCGCAGGTCCGCGCCCTGGTCTCCCGGCTGGCTGCTGCCGGCGCAACCGACGGTCGGAGGTCCATCGGTGCGTACGCGGGACGCACCACGGCGGACGCCATCCTGCTACCACCGGGCCGGATAACGGTCCAGCCCGAGCGGGCTCGAGCCAGCCCGCGATGCGGCTATCGTGGTGAGGCCTCGGGGGTGTAGCTCAGCTGGCAGAGCGCTACGTTCGCAATGTAGAGGCCGTGGGTTCGAATCCCATCACCTCCACCAAAGTACTCGTATGAGAACTCTGCACCTCTGCAATGCCGGGGGTGCGGCCACTAGAACCGCCCACCGGGGAACCCTGGTGGGCGGTTGTCTTTGGATCGAGTTCATGATGAACGTGAGCCGGCACCAGACGTGAGAGCAGGTTGTCGAAGGGCTGATTGTAGTCGACTCTGACGGTCCGCTCCCTGGTCTCGTCGTCTTCGTCAACGTAGATCTTGGCGAAGAACGCCTGGTTGAAGAGCCGCCGGGTGTTGTCATTGGCTTCG
>DAHUZE010000073.1 GCA_027306755.1 Acidimicrobiaceae bacterium
CGACGTGCACGGCGCGGCCGCACTGGCAATGATGGGACCCGTGGCCGACCTCCTCTCCTACCTGGACGCCGTTGACGGTTCGCTCCTGCGCTACCTCGACGATCACCACGAGCTCTCGGGGGAGACGGTGCGACGGCTGCACCGGTTTGCCGTCGCCCTGTCCGAAGGGTCCATGACCCCCGGCCTGGCACTCGCCGATTGGGCCGACTTCTTCCCACTGGCGGCGGCCTTCGTGGTGGTCTGCGGCAGCGCCGAGCTGGCCGACCTCTACGACCAGTCCACGGTGTTCAGTGCCGTCGTCCGCGGCGACGTGCCCTTGACCGACGCCGATCGCGTCTTCGTCGTGGTCCTGGCCGACGAGCTCGAGGCGTATACGGACGACTTGACCGCTTGAGCGGCTGCGCTGGCCGCCCGGCACTTCCCCGCCCCGGCTGATTCGATCCCTGCGGACGGGACCGGACCCCGAGCTCGGGCCGCCGGTGCTCGATTCTCCCGAATTGTACGTACATCCGTACAACCCCCTACAATGGGAGCCGTGACGCCCCTGGACCTCGTGCTCTCGCTGGCCGCGGTCTCCGTGCTGGCGGGCGTGCTCGGCTCCCTCGTCGGGCTCGGCGGCGGCGTGGTCGTGGTGCCGGTGCTCACGCTCCTGTACCACGTGGACATTCGACTGGCCATCGGCGCCTCCATCGTGTCGGTCATCGCCACGTCTTCGGGCGCGGCGGCGGCGTACGTGCGAGACCGCATGTGCAACCTGAGGGCCGGCATGTTCCTAGAGATCGCCACCACGATCGGGGCGCTGTCCGGAGCGTTCCTCACCACGCTTCTGCCTGCCCGAGCCCTCTTCGTCGTATTCGCTGTCGTGCTCGGGTACTCCGCGTTCGCCACGTTCCGCAAGCGGCACGCGGCCGCCGTGCTCACCACGTCCAACGACCGGATTGCCAACGCCCTCCAGCTGCACGGGTCGTACTACGACCTGGCCGAAGGCCGCGAGATCGCCTACAAGGTGGTCGGCACCAAGCTCGGGCTGTCGGTCATGTACGTGGCCGGGTTGGTGTCCGCCCTGCTGGGAATCGGGTCCGGGGCGCTCAAGGTGCCGGCCATGGACCTGGCAATGCACCTTCCAATGAAGGTGTCCACCGCAACCAGCAACTTCATGATCGGGGTGACGGCCGCCGCCAGCGCCGGGGTGTACTTCGCCCGCGGACAGATCGACCCGGTGATCGCCGCCCCCGTGGCCGTCGGAGTGCTGTGCGGATCGCTCGTGGGGTCCCGGGTGCTGGGGCGGATCACCTCGTCCACTGTGCGCTGGGTGTTCGTGGTCGTGCTGACGGTGATCTGCGTCGAGATGCTGCAGCGGGGGATCACCGGATGAGCGCGGAGGCCATGCCCGGAAAGAGGCTCCCGCAGGAGGACACCGGCGTGCACCGCGTAGAGGGGGCCATCAGCGTGGTCCTGCGGGTCGGCGTCCTCCTCAGCGTGGGGGTGATCGCAGTGGGGCTGGGGCTCATGTTCGCCCATCACCCGGGGTACGGCTCGTTCACCGGGCACTTCTCCTACCATCGCCTCACGTCCCCGTCCACGACCTTCCCGCACACGCTGACCCAGCTCGGCTCCTCGCTGTCCAAGGGCAACGGGCGCGGCATCGTCGTGGTGGGCGTCCTCCTGCTGATCGCCACCCCCGTCGTTCGCGTTGCCGTGTCCGTGCTTGCGTTCGTGCTCGAGCGAGACCCGGCGATGACGGCGGTGACCCTCGTCGTCCTCGGGGTGCTTGTGCTCTCCTTCGTGCTCGGCGGCCAGCTGGGATGAGCTCCGTGGACCGGTCCAGCGCGCTCCCGTTGTGGGCGCAGATCGTGGCCGACCTTCGGGAGCGCATGGCCGGCGGAGCGTTCGACCAGCGGTTCCCCACCGAGCACGAGCTGGCCGCCACCTACGGGGTGAGCCGCCAGACGGTCCGCGAGGCGGTCAGGCGCCTCCAGGACGAGGGCCTGCTGGAACGCCATCGGGGACGGGGGACGACCCTGTCCCGGCCCGTGCTGGAGCAACCCCTGCGGACGCTCTACAGCCTGGCGAGCACGGTGAGCGGCCACGGCTTGCGGGAGCGAAACGAGATCCGGGCAGCCGAGCGTCGCCCGGCGCCCCCGGAGGTGGCCGAGATCCTGCAACTGGCGCCGGGCGCACCGGCCGTCTATCTCGAGCGGCTCCGCTTTGCCGGAGACGACCCGCTGTCCCTGGAACGCTCGTGGCTCCCGTGGTCCACGGCCCGCGGGCTCCTGCATGCCGACTTGGCCCACGGTCCCCTGTACCAGGCGCTCCTCGATCGGTGCGGCGTGCGCGTCACCTCGGGCCGCGAGCGGATCGCGCCGGCGCTCCCGTCCCCGGTGGAGCGACGAGCCCTGCGGATGCGCGCCGGAGTGGCGGCCTTCCTGGTCGAGCGCCAGGCGCGGGCAGGTGAGGTGGTGGTGGAGCTCCGCTGGTCGACGGTTCGCGGGGACCGGTACCGGTTCCTGGCCGAATGGCCGTAACCTGCTGGCAACGGTCCCGGCCTGCAAGGATGGGGGGGATGTCGGGCCACTCCACCGTTCTCTGGCGACGCGGTGCCTTGCCACACCCGGGCGGGGCCTGCGCCGCGGCCCGGGCGGTGGCCTGGGTGGCGGTTCTGTGAGTGCTCGAGAATGGAGAGGGCCCGGTTCGCCGGATGGCCGCGCCGCCGACCCCGGCGCCATGCGGCGGCGCCCGCCACCCCCGGTGCGTCGCTCGCGGCCCTCGCCTCCGCAACGGGGGGGGCGAACCCGCGCCGCCAGCGCCACAGGCAGGGCATTCATCGAACCTTCATCACGGGTTCGTATGCTGAACCAGGTGACCTCGGACCCGGCACAGCGGGCGGCCGACGGCGAGGGGGACGACGACCAGGTGTTCAGTCGGGCCGTCGGTACGCGACGGCCCGTGACCCAGACCCGCGCCCTGCACGCGGCGCGACCCACCGAGCTCCGCCCACCTGGGGGACTCGGAGGCAACCGTCCAGAGGGCAATCGGCCCGTTCCGCCGCGCCCGCCTGCCGTCCGCCGTGGCCGGCGCCATGGCCGTGGCCGTGGCCGTCGACTGTCGGTGCGAGCCCGGCGCATCCGCGCCGGGATCCTGATGGTGCTGGCAGCGCTCTTGCTCTGGGCGGCCGTATCGCTGGGCGGCGCCCTCATGAACCCCCAGCTGGGGGTCACCCTGCCGGCGCGGGGCGCAGAGTGGGTGCGAGAGCACGGCGGGGCCAGCATCGTGAACTGGATCGAGAACGTCTGGTACTCCCATCACGCGCCGAAAGTCGGCGGGGCGCCCCCACCGACAGCAATCAAGCGAACCACCAGCTCTACCGCGATTCCCGCCAACGTCGGGCCTCCCCACCTTCCCCAGCCGGCGCCGATCAAGCCGTTCGCCTCTCCCGCCCTGCCGGGTGAGGGCCAGTGGTCACCCGCCGGCCGGCTCGTGAAGGGCATCCCCGCCGTCTACACCACGAGCCTGCGGCCGGACGCCGTCCACACCAGCTACGTGGTGGGCGCGGCCTGGATGGACACCAAGCTCCTGCGGGCCACGCTCTACTCGGGGAGCCAGATCCCCGGAGGCGGCCCGTACCCCCATACGGCCCCCATCCCGCCATCCGCGGCCACCAGCCTCGTCGCGGCCTTCAACGCCGGGTTCCTCATGAGCGCAGCCAACGGCGGGTACTACACCGACGGCCACACCATCATCCCGTTGCGCACGGGCGCCGCCTCGGCCGTGGTCTACAAGAACGGGACAATGACGGTGGGCGCGTGGAACCAGCAGGTGCACATGACGCCCACAGTGGTTTCTGTGCGCCAGAACCTGGACCTGCTCGTGACACACGGAAAGCCGGTTGCCGGGCTGACAGCCACAACAACGACCAAGTGGGGCGCCACGCTGGGCAATGCCGTCTACGTATGGCGCTCGGGACTCGGTGTCACCGCCAACGGCGCTCTCGTCTACGTGGGCGGCCCCACACTGAACATCACTGACCTGGCGAACATCCTGGCCCGAGCCGGGTGTGTGAGGGCCATGGAGCTCGACATCAACACCACATGGGTCAACTACACGGTGTTCAAGCCGGCGACACCCAACGGTCCGGCCACGGGCACAAACGGCACCTTGCTCCAATCCCAGATGTCAGGCACGACGGCGCGGTACTTTCAGACGTGGTGGGTCCGAGACTTCTTCACCATGTCCTCCCGGTGACGAGGTCGGCCACGCAGCCCCTGGAGGACGCGAGCCTTCCCCCCCACCGGCAACCCACGCGGGCAGGTGATCTGCTCCGGCTGCTCCGACCCACCCAATGGACGAAGAACGTCCTGGTCTTCGTGGCGCCGGGCGCCGCGGGCTCGCTCGTCCACGCGGAGCTGGCGCTGAAGTCCGTGGGAGCATTCGCCATCTTCTGTGCCGCGGCGTCGGCCACGTACTGCCTGAACGACACGCTGGACGCCGAGACCGACCGCGTCCACCCGGTCAAGCGCCACCGGCCGGTGGCTTCGGGCCGGGTCAGCCCGGCCACGGCGGTCGGCCTGGCGGTGCCGCTCATCCTCGCCGCCCTGGCGGGTTCCTGGTTCCTGGCAGGCTGGAAGCTCACGGTGGTCACCGCGCTGTACGTCGCCATCACGCTCTCCTACAGCGCGTGGCTCAAGCGGGTTGCCGTGATCGAGCTGGTTGCGGTGGCGGTGGGGTTCGTGCTGCGGGCCATTGCGGGCGGGGTGGCGGTGGGGGTCGGCCTGTCGGAATGGTTCCTGCTGGTCACGTCGTTCGGCGCCCTGTTCCTGGTCATCGGCAAGCGGGCTGGGGAGCACGAGACGCTGGGTCCTGACCGGGCGCTGCACCGCCACACCCTCTCCCTGTACTCCCCTGAGTACCTGCGCTCCGCGCTCACTCTCACCGCTGCCGGCGCCGTGACCACGTACTGCCTCTGGGCATTCAACCAGACCGGTCTCGCTCGCCGCGGTGACCACCTGGTATGGATCGAGCTGTCGGTGGCGCCTGTGGTCACCGGCGTCCTCTACGTGCTGCGGCTGCTGACCGACGGCCACGGGGAGTCACCCACCGACCTGGCGCTCAGCGACCGGACGTTGCAGGTGATCGGGGCCGCCTGGGCGCTCCTGGTCGGCCTCGGCGTGTATGGCTGAGCCCGGCCTCCTTACGGGGTGGGGCCGCACGGCCCCCACGCACGCCGTATCGGTCGAGCCGGGCCACCTCTCGGACCTGCGCAAGCTGCTGGAGACCGCAGACGGCTCCGGTCTCATCGCCCGGGGCATGGGTCGAAGCTACGGGGACGCTGCGCAATGCGCGGGAGGCACCGTCGTCCGGCTTGCGCACCTGTCGGCGATCGGGGAGATCGACGAGGTGCACGGCACCGTCGAGGCAGAGGGTGGCGCCACCCTGGACGCGCTCATGCGATGCACGCTCCGGCGTGGCTGGTTCCCGCCAGTCACCCCGGGGACCCGGCAGGTGACGCTGGGGGGCGCCGTGGCCGCGGACGTGCACGGCAAGAACCACCACCGCGACGGGAGCCTGTGCCGCCACGTGACCGCGCTCACGCTCGAGTCGCCCGGCGGGACCTTCGAGGTCGGGCCGGGCAAGGACCCCGACCTGTTCTGGGCCACCGCCGGCGGCATGGGGCTGACCGGGATCGTCAGCCGGGCCACGCTCCAGCTCATCCCCGTGGAGTCCGAGCTCATGGTGGTCGACACTGACCGGTTCGGCGACCTGGACTCGGTCATGGCGGCGATGGAGGAAGGCGACGACCGCTACCGGTACTCGGTGGCGTGGGTGGACTGCACGTCGCCCGGTCGGCGCGCCGGCCGGTCCGTGCTCACCCGTGGCGACCATGCCCTGCTCGAGCAGCTCCCGGTCCGCCGGGCGCGCGCGCTGTCGTCAGGTATCGGCGATGCGCGGCTCAAGGTGCCGCGGCGCCTGCCCGCGCACCCGCTCAACGGGCCGACGATCCGGGCGTTCAACGAGGCCTGGTACCGCCGGGCTCCCCGCCGCCGGCATGGTGAGCTCCAGCCCCTGGGGCGCTTCTTCCACCCGCTGGACGGAGTGGCGGACTGGAACCGGCTCTACGGGCCCCGGGGTTTCGTCCAGTACCAGTTCGCGGTGGGCCCGGATCACGCCGATGTCGTCCGCCGGGCGGTCGGGCTCCTGTCCCAGCGCCGCCTTCCGTCCTTCTTGGCCGTCCTCAAGCGGTTCGGTCCGGGAGATCCTGGCCCGATGTCGTTTCCCATGGCAGGGTGGACCCTGGCCCTGGACCTTCCGGTCGGCCCTCCGGCCCTGCCGGACAGCCTGGACGAGCTGGACACCATGGTCGCCGAGGCGGGCGGCCGCGTGTACCTGGCCAAAGACGCCCGCCTTCGGCCGGACCTGCTGGCCGTGATGTACCCCCGCAGCCCCGAACTGGCCGCCGCACGCCGACGGGTCGACCCGGATGGCCTGCTGCGCTCGGATCTCTCGCGCCGGCTTGGGATCGACTAGGCAGATGCTCGACGGTCCGTCTACCCGATCGGGCGGCGGGTCCGGCGCCGGTGATCGAGCCGCTCACGCAGCGGGAAAGGGACGGACCGTGCTGGACGCTTTCGGTCAACCGCAGTCCATCGTGGTGCTCGGTGGCACCTCTGACATCGCCGCGGCCGTGGTCGACCGACTGTGCGCCCACCGCTGCCGGACCGTCGTCCTTGCCGGTCGGGACGCCGGGAGGCTGGCGTCGGCGCGCGATCGTGCCGCCACGGCGGGAGCGGATCGGGTGGCCGAGGTGGCATGTGACGCCCTGGACGTGCGCGGGGCGCCCGACGTCGTGGACCGGTGCTTCGACGCTGCAGGCGGCGACGTAGACGTGGTGCTCGTGGCCATGGGCGTGCTCTCGGGGAGGGAGAACGAGCTCGACGCCGGGCATGCGGCCGACGTCGCCGCGGCCACCTACGCCTGGCCCGTGGCCGCGGTGACCCGCGCCGCGGCGCGGCTGCGTGACCAGGGGTACGGCCGGATCGTGGTCCTCTCCTCCGTGGCCGGCGTCCGCGTGCGCCGGGCCAACTTCGTGTACGGCTCGGCCAAGGCCGGCCTCGACGCCTTCGCGCTCGGGCTCAATGAGGCCCTCGAGGGAACGGGCGTGAGCGTCCAGGTCGTCCGTCCGGGCTTTGTCCGGACGAAGATGACCGCCGGCCTCCAGGCAGCTCCCTTCGCCACGACCGCTGGCGCCGTAGCCGACCAGGTCGTTGCCGGCCTCGGCACTGCAGCGCCAGTGGTGTGGGCGCCTCCGGTGCTCCGCCTGGTGTTCGGGGTGCTCGCCCGGCTCCCGGCGGCGGCCTTCAAGCGGCTGCCGGGCTGAGGGACCCCGGTCCTCCCCAGGCCCGGGCTACGGCGACGGCGGCGCCTCCGGCCAACGTGCCCCGGGCCGCCGCCGAGGGCGCCACCTAGTTAGGATGGACCGCATGATCGAGCGCAGGCCGTTCGGTCGGACTGGGCACCAGAGCGCCCGCGTGATCTTCGGCTCGGCCGGAGTAGGCGCGGTGGATCAGGACACCGCCGACCGGCTCCTCCCCCTCCTGGACGAATTCGGGGTCAATCACCTGGACACGGCGGCCGACTACGGAGATGCCGAGCTCCGCCTCGCGCCCTGGCTCCGCGGCCGCCGGGCGGACTTCTTCATCGCCACCAAGACGTCGGAACGATCGGGCGAGGGGGCGCGCCGGAGCTTGGAGCGCTCCCTGGAGCGGCTCGGAGTCGACCACGTCGAGCTGATCCAACTCCACAACCTGGTGGAGGAGGACGAGTGGCAGACGGCCCACCGGCCCGGCGGCGCATTGGATGCTCTCGTCCAGGCTCGAGAGGAGGGGCTGGTGCGGTTCATCGGCGTCACCGGCCATGGCCTGCGCATCCCCACCATGCACCTCCGGAGCCTGGAGCGCTTCCCCTACGACTCGGTGCTTTTCCCCTACAACTTCGTCTTGCTGCGGGACCGGGCCTACCGTGCTGACGTGGAAGCCCTCCTGGCGGTGTGCGATGAGCGCGGAGTGGCTGTCCAGACGATCAAGTCCACTGCCCGTCGCCGCTGGCCCGATCAGGATTCAGCCGAGGCCCGCGCCGGCCACAGCTGGTACGAGCCGTTGCGCGACGCCTCGGCGATCAGCCGTGCTGTGCGCTTCGTCCTGGACCGGCCGTCCCTGTTCGTGGACTCGTCATCGGAGTTCGAGACCCTCAGGTCGGTGCTGATGGCTGCCGACTCGCCATCGCCGGCCCCGCGAGCCGACGAGCTCGAGGCCGATCTGGCCAGCCTGGAGATGGCTCCGCTGTTCGACGGCGCCGCACTGGAGCGGATCTAGCCCTTCGCCTGCTCCCGCAGGTCGTTGGCCGCTTCGGCTGCTGAGTCACCGAGCTGCTCTGCTGCGTGCTCGGCCTGCCCTTGGACGGCGCCGGCCGCTCCATCTTGGATGCTGGCACAAGCGACGCTCCGAGGACTCCCAAGCCGAGTGCGATCAGGCCGGCGGCAAGCGGGGTGTCCTGCGTGGCACCGACAACCTGGTGGGGTGCCTGCCCGCCGGCGGCACCCCGCCCCGGAGCGGCAACCTGGTCGCTGCGCCCAGCTAGTCGGTCTGCGCCAGGGCTTGTCCCTGCAGATGGGCCTTCGCGTCGTCCAAGAGCGCGCTCACGTGCAGCTTGCCCCCCTGCCTGCCCGCTCGGAGCCGACCGCACGCGGGCCCTCGCCGAAGCGAACAAGCCGAGGCGACTGTCCGGACAGGGGGTTCACCGCCTGCGTCGTCGGTGATCGATTGGCGGCAGCGATACCCCGGCCTGCGGCCTCCCACGCTCCCACGAGCGCAAAGTTCCGGGCTCCCTCCCTGGAACGGCGGTTGGATGGCGATTGGATGGCGGTTGGATGGCGGTTGGCGGGCGGTGCGTGGCGATGAGCGGCGGCTTGTGCGGGGAGATCGCGGGGCGTGGGTCAGATCCTCCCCGGCGGGTAAGCACACGAGGACGACCGCGCCAGCGCCGGCGCCGCGGCGGATCGCGGCGGGAAGGCGTGCGGGCGTCAAGGCGAGTTCCGGGATGGACCACGAGACGGGAACGAGCAGCATGCAGAGATCGGCCCAGCAACCGTCCGAAGATTCGATCGTCAACGTCGTTGGCGAGGGGAGCGGCGCAGTGCACCCGGCACAGTTCGATTCGCACAACTGGCGTGGCACGTTGCAACGGACGAAGGCTCGGATCAAGGACGACCGCGTCACCATGGCCGCGGGAAGCCTCGCCTACCATTGGTTCCTGGCACTGTTTCCCGCGGTCATCGCCGCCCTCGGGGTGCTCACCCTCGTGCACGTGGGGACGGCGACATTGCACCGGCTCACCCATGGCATCTCCAAGGCCCTTCCATCGGGCACCGCGGGCGTCTTCAATGCGGCGGTCCGGGCAGCAACGAAGAAGGCTGCCGCATCTACGGTCGCGGTGATCGTCGGCATTGCCGTCGCACTGTGGAGTGCCTCGAGCGGGATCGCCGTTCTGCAACAGGCTCTCGATATCGCCTATGAGGTGCAATCAGACCGGAAGTTCCTCGCCCGTCGCATCCACAGCTTTCCCATCATGGTCCTGATCGCCGTCGTGGGGGGCTGTGCAGCAGCGCTGATCGTGTTCGGGCAGCCCATCGGAGCCGCCATCAGGGGCGCGATCCCGATCAGCGGTGCGGCGTTCACGGTGGTCTGGACGGTCGTCAGATGGGCCGTCACGCTGATGCTGCTGACCGCCCTGTTCTCTGCCGTCTACCACTTCGCGCCGAACCGCAAGAGCCCCTCTTGGCGATGGGTGAGCATCGGTGGAATGGTCGCCACGGCGGTATTCCTCGTTGCGTCGCTCGGATTCTCGTACTACGTCAGTGCCTTCGGCTCGTACTCGAAGACGTACGGGGCGTTTGCCGGCGTCGCAATTCTCATCTTCTGGCTGTGGCTCGTCGGGTTGGCGGTGCTCGTCGGCGGAGAGATCAATGCCGAGGTCGAGCGCGAGGCGGCCGCGAAGGCCACGGGGAGGAACGAGCCGGCCACGGTGGCTTCACCATCAGGGCGGCGGTAGCCAGTGGGGAGGCTACCCGTCTTCCAGCGCATCCTCCGGATGTTTATTGCAACATAAATGGATATTGGTCGGTGTGGAGGCGATGGGACTTGAACCCACGAACCTCTTGACTGCCAGTCAAGCGCTCTACCAACTGAGCTACGCCCCCGAGGTCGGACGCACACGTTACCAGCAGATGGCCGTGCACAGTACCTGGGAGGGCGTCGTGGCCTGGCCCCCGCGGCGGGGATCTCGGGGCTGGGGCCATCGGCGGTAGCATCGCCGCCCATGGCACGGGCCTACGACGCGCAGGCGATCGAGCAGAAGTGGCAGGCCAGATGGCGTGACGAGGGCACGTTCGAGGTAGACAACGACGACCCGAGGCCGCCTTTCTACGCCCTGTGCATGTACCCCTATCCGTCCGGGCCAGCCCACCAGGGGCACGTCCGGAACTACACCTTCGGGGACCTGGTCACCCGCTACCAGCGGATGCAGGGCAGAGCCGTGCTGTCTCCCCTGGGCTTCGACTCCTTCGGTCTGCCGGCTGAGAACGCGGCCATCCGGACCGGCACCCACCCGAGGGAGTTCACTGAGGCCCGGATCGCCGAGCTGAAGGAGTCGCTGGTGCGGCTGGGTGCGGTCTACGACTGGCGCCGCGAGGTCCGGAGCCACGATCCGAGCTACATCCACTGGAACCAGGTGATCTTCCTCCGGTTCTTGGAGGCCGGCCTCGCCTACCGGGCCAACGCCCCCGTCAACTGGTGCCCGGGGTGCCAGACGGTGCTGGCCAACGAGCAGGTCCTGGCCGACGGGACGTGCGAGCGGTCCGGGGACCCGGTTGTCACCCGGGACCTCGAACAGTGGTTCTTTCGCATCACCGGCTACGCCGACGAGTTGCTGGACGCCCTCGAGGACCTGGAGTGGCCAGAGCGGGTGAAGGTGATGCAGCGCAACTGGATCGGCCGGTCCGAGGGGGCCGAGATCGACCTGGCGGTTGCGGGCCGTCCCGGCATGACCCTCACCGTCTTCACCACCCGACCGGACACGCTCTTCGGCATGACCTATGCCGTGATGGCGCCCGAGCACCCGCTGGTGGACGAGCTCACCGCCGAGGCGTGCCGATCCGACGTGGAGGACCTCCGCGAGCGGGCGGCGAGTGAGTCGGAGATCCAGCGCATGTCGTCGGCCGAGGCCGGCCCGCTGGACAAGCGGGGGGCGTTCACGGGCAGCTCCGTCGTGAACCCCTTCACCGGGGACGAGGTGCCCCTGTTCGTCGCCGACTACGTCCTCATGCGCTACGGGACGGGGGCCATCATGGCCGTCCCGGCCGAGGACCAGCGCGACTGGGCGTTCGCCAAGCTCCACCGCCTGCCGGTGGTGCGCACCGTCGCGCCGCCGGCAGGCTGGGACGAGCAGGGTGGGGAGGCGTACAGCGGCGACGGCGCCAAGATCAACAGTGGGTTCCTCAACGGCTTGGGCGTGGCGGACGCCAAGGCGCGGGCCATCGAGCGCCTGGAGGAGCAGGGCATCGGCCGGAGCACGGTCAACTACCGCTTGCGTGACTGGCTGGTCTCGCGCCAGAGGTTCTGGGGATGCCCCATCCCGATCGTCCACTGCCCGGTCCATGGGCCGGTGCCCGTGCCGACGGACCAGCTCCCGGTGCTCGCGCCCACAGACGTCGAGTTCCTGCCCACCGGGCAGTCGCCCCTCGCCGCCCACCAGGGGTTCCTCCACACGACTTGCCCGGTGTGCGGGGGCCCGGCCACGCGTGAGACCGACACGATGGACACGTTCGTGGACTCGAGCTGGTACTTCCTGCGCTTCTGCGACCCGTTCGACGCGAACGAGGCCATCGAGCCGGCCGCCGCCATCCGCTGGATGCCAGTGGACCAGTACATCGGGGGCATCGAGCACGCGATCCTGCACCTGATGTACGCCCGCTTCTACACCCGGGCGCTCGTGGACGTGGGCCTGGCCCCCGCCGGCCTGGGCCGCGAGCCGTTCCGCCGGCTCTTCACCCAGGGCATGATCCGCATGGACGGTTCCAAGATGTCCAAGTCCAAGGGGAACCTGATCGCCCCCTCGCGCTACTACGACACGGTGGGCGCCGACGCTCTCCGGCTCTTCCACCTGTTTGTGGGGCCGCCCACGGACGACTTCGACTGGACGGACCAGACGGACGAGGTGATCGAGGGGTGTGGCCGGTTCCTGGACCGGCTGTGGCGGCTCGCGGCGCCCCGCGGCCCGGACGCCGCCGAGGCTGCCTCCGGGCGCACCGGACCGCTCACCGGTGAGGACGATGCCGTCCGCCGGACGGTGCACCGGGCCATCCAGCAGGTCCAGTCCGACATCGAGCGCTGGTCCTACAACACGGCCGTCGCCCACTGCATGGAGCTGGCCAACGTCTTGCGCGCCTACGCCCGCAAGGACCCGAACGCCGGGGTGCTGGCGGCGGGCTGCGACACCCTGCTGCTGCTGCTGGCGCCGATGACCCCTCACCTCGCTTGTGAGCTGTGGGAACGCCGGCACGGGACCCGGCTCGAGACCCAACCCTGGCCTTCCTTCGACGCGTCTCTGGTGGCCGAGGAGACGGTGACCATGGTTGTGCAAGTGAACGGCAAGGTTCGGGACCGGGTGCAGGTGCCGGCCACCATCGGCGAAGAGGATGCCCAGGCAGCGGTCCTCACGTCGCCGAGGGTGATCGAGGCCCTGGGCGGTGCGGCGCCGGCCCGCGTGGTGGTCCGCGTGCCCCGCCTGGTGAACATCGTCACCGCTTGAGGGCGGCGATCACCTCGGCCAAGTGGCCCTCGGGCAGCGGGGCATAGAAGCTGAAGCGGTCCACGATGCCGTTCCAGCGCTCCTTGATGCGGGCGGCCACCTCGTCTGGGGGCGCGACCACGCAGAAGGTCTCGAGCACGGTTGTGTCGATGAGCTCGCCCATGGTGGCCCACTCGCCCCGCTTGCTCCGGGCATTGAGCTCCGGCTGGAGGTCGCCCCACCCGTGTAGCTCCAGGACCGGGCGGTACGCGGGGGTGGAGCCGTAGAACGCAAGCTGGGCTCTCGCCGCGGCCGCGCTGGCTGCCATCTCCTTCGCGGTGGCCCCGGTCACCACGAAGCCGGGGAGCGCCACGGTGAGGTCGGCTCGGGACTTGCCGGTCGCCGCCGCACCGCGCTCGAGAGCCGGGATGCTGACCTCGGAAAGATAGCGGGCCGTCGTGAAGGGATGGACCAGCAGGCCGTCCCCGGCCTCTCCCGCGACCTCGGCCATGCGCGCCCCGACCGCCGCCACCAGGATGCGGGGGTTTCCGTACGGGTTTGGGCCCGGGTTGAAGAAGGGCGTCATGAGGGTGTGGGTGTAGAACTCGCCGCGGAAGGCCAGGGTTCCGTCCGTCGCCCAAGACGCCCAGATGGCCCGGATGGCCAGGATGAGCTCGCGCATACGAGGGGCCGGGTGGGACCAGGGCATGGAGAAGCGCTTCGTGATGTGGGGCTTGATCTGCGAGCCGAGGCCGAGGATGAAGCGGCCCTTGGACAGCTGGTGCATGTCGTTGGCCAGCATGGCCAGGGTCATGGGATTCCGGGCGAAGGCCACGGCGATGCCGGTGGCCAGCTCGATCCGCTCGGTGGCCTCGGCGGCCACCGCCAGCGGCAGGAACGGGTCGCGCCCCGTTTCCGCCGCCCAAGCGCCGTCGTAGCCGGCGGCCTCCAAGCGCCGGGCCGCCGCCCCGATCCCGTTCGGGTCGAACCCGAGCGCGCCGTCGATCTTCACCGTGCCTCCTAGCGCTCCTCGCCCCGGAGGTAGCGCTCGAGCTCAGCCGCCAGCTCGTCCGCCGAGGGAACCTCCTCCAGGCCCAGCGGGTTTCCCTCGGACGCGTCGATCGCCTCCTCCAACTTGCTCACCATGGCCCCGTGCTCGGCGTTCCCGGCGATCAGCTCGTCCACCTGGCTCTGGGCCCGGTCACCGGCTGCCCGCAGGACAGTGGCGTCCAGCACCAGCCCCGAGACGGCGGCCAGGCCGTCCACCAGCGCGGCGCTGGCCATGGGGAACGGCATGGCGGAGACGTAGTGGGGCACTCGGGCCCACAGGCTGATCGTGGGGATGGCGGCCTCTCCGAGACCGAGCTCGAGTGCCGACAGCGCCCCGGCCGGCACCTCGATCTCCCCCTGGACGACGCCAACCTGGGCAACCAGGTCCGCCGATCCGGCCGGCGCCGTGGCAGCGAGCTTCACCGGCCGGGTGTGGGGAGCAGGGGCCGGGAACGCGCCCAGCCCGACCACGAGCCGCACTCCGTGCCGCATGGCCAACTGGATGACGTCTTCGACGAATTCCCGCCAGTGGTAGTCGGGCTCCGGGCCGACCAGGAACAGCATGTCGGCCCCCGCCTGGTCGTGCCCGTGGCGCAGCTGGGTCTTCGGCCACAGCAGCTCGGTGGTGACGCCGTTCACGATGCGGGCCACCGGCCGCCGGGCCCGGAGGTCCAAGAAGTAGTCGGCGTCGAAGGTGACGACGCCGACGGCGGGCGGGTGCTCGCTCAGCAGCTCCACGGCGTTGGCCGCGCCGAGCCCGGCGTCGAGCCAGCCCTCCATGGCCACCACCATGACCGGTGCGTTGAGGACGGGGGTGGTGTGAACCTTGTAGTGATCGGTCACGAGAGCTCGAGGGTAGTGGCCGCCAGTCGGGCCAGGCGAGCCACGGTGGCGGGGACGTGCTCGACGCCCTGGGGGTCGCCGGCGGCTGCGCCGCCCCGGTAGCGGGCGTAGACGCCCTGGAGGATGCAAGCCAGGCGCCAATACCCGAAAGCCATGAAGAAGGCGATGTCGCCTACGTCACGGCCCGACGTCGCGGCGTAGCGGGCAACAAGCTCCTCACCGGTGGGGAAGCCTCGCAGGGCGCTGGCGGGCGTGCGCCCGAGGATGGGGGCGCCGTCGTCGGGAAGCGACCAGTAGTCGAGCAGCGTGCCCAGGTCGGCCATGGGGTCTCCCAGGGTGCACAGCTCCCAGTCCAAAACTGCGGCCACGTCCCCCTGCGCCGTCACCACCGCGTTGTCGAGCCGGAAGTCCCCGTGGACGATCGTCGTCTCCCGCTGGGGCGGCACGCGCCGGGCCAGGGATTCGCCCACGGCTTCGACGGCGCCCGGCTCCTCCACGCCCGCCGCCGCGGACTGGGCGAACTGTGCGGACCACCGGCGGAGCTGCCGATCCACGTAGGCGTCGCGACGGGCGAGCGTCCCGAGGCCCACGGCGTCCACGTCCACCCGGTGCAGCTCGGCCAGGGCGTCGGCCAGCTGCTCGCCCGTCCGCCGGCGGGCGCGCAGGTCCGGCATGGCCTCCTCGGCTGTGGGAGCGTCCCGCAGGACCAGGCCCTCCACGAACGACATCACGTAGAACGGGGCTCCGGTGACCGACGGGTCGTCGCACACCCCGAGCGCAACGGGGACGGGGACCGGCGTCGTTGAGAGGGCCCGGAGGATGCGGTGCTCCCGGCCCATGTCGTGGGCGGTTGGCAGGACGTGGCTGGTCGGCGGGCGCCGGAGGGCCAGCGACCGACCGCCGACGTCGTCAACCCGGAACGTGAGGTTGGAGCGACCGCCGGCCACCAGCTCGAAGCGAAACGGGGGTGCCACTCCGGGTACGGTGGCCGCGATCCACTCGGTCACCGAGGCGATCCGGATCCCGTCCACTGCGGACGGGTCGGCGGCGGTGCCCATCGCGTGACGCTAGCGCCCACCGGCCCGCAGCCGTGAAGGAACCGGTATCGTCCAGGAATGGTGGACGTCACGGATGCCACGTTCCAGCAGGCGGTGCTCGACCGGTCGGCAGAGGTGCCGGTGGTGGTGGATCTCTGGGCTCCGTGGTGCGGTCCGTGCCGCACGTTGGGACCGATGTTGGAGCAGGCCGTCGCCGCCACTGGAGGGGCGGTGGAGCTGGCCAAGGTCAACGTGGACGAGAGCCCCCAGGTGGCTTCCACGTTCCAGGTCCAGTCCATTCCCGCGGTCTTCGCCCTGCGGGACGGGAACGTGGTGGACGGGTTCGTCGGAGCGGTTCCCCAGGCAGAGGTCGACGCGTTCGTGGGCCGGCTGGCCCCGCCTCCGAGCGAAGCGGACCAACTGGCGGCCAAGGGGGACGAGCAGTCGTTGCGCCAGGCCCTGGAGATCGAGCGCGGCCATCCGGGTGCGGTAACGGCCCTGGCACGGCTCCTTGTCGACCGGGGGGAGCCGGACGAGGCCCTGGAGCTGCTGGGGCGGGTGCCTGAGACGGCGGACGTCCGGGCCCTGGCCGCAGAAGCCCGGCTGGCGGCTCGTGGCGGGGGGCCCGGCGCGGACGTTACGGCCCGCTTGGACGGCTTGCTGGATCGGGTGCGTGACGACGAGGACGCCCGCCAGGAGTACGTGGACCTGCTGGAGACGCTCGGGACGGACGACCCCCGTACCGGCACGTACCGCCGGGCGCTGGCCAGCCGGCTCTTCTAGGCGCCCGGTCCGGGACCTCGAGACAGCGCCGCGGCGCTCGCACGTCGGAGCTGCAACCCGCCGGCCCTCGGGCCGTCAGCCCGTCGTCACCGCAGCCAGGCTCGTGAGGTCGATGGCTCCGCGCATGAGCAGGGGCTCCAGGTCAGCTGGTGCCAGCGGGCGCGACAGCAGGTACCCCTGCGCCCGCCGGCAGCCGAGCTGCACCAAGGTCTGGAGGTCCTCGATCGTCTCGATGCCCTCTCCCACGACCTCGAGCTTGAAGGCTCGGGCCAGGCGCACGATCGTCTCCACGATCGCCTGGTCGGTCGGGTCATGTGCGACTCCGTCCACGAACACGCGGTCGATCTTCAGCACGTCCACCGGGAGCGTCTTGAGCTGGCTCATGGAGCTGAACCCGGTCCCGAAGTCGTCGATGGCCAGCTTGACGCCCATGGAGCGGATGTCTCGGAGCACTCTGACGGCCTGCTCCACGTCCGCAATGACCGCCTGCTCGGTGATCTCGAGGCACAGCAGCTGCGGCGGGAGCCCGGACCGGCGCAGGCTGTCGGAGACGGAGCGCACCAGCCCGGCCACCGCCAGCTGGGCCGCCGACATGTTCACCCGCATCACCAGCTCGGTGCCCGGATAGGCGCGGCGCCACCGGGCCAGCTGCGCGCATGCCTCCTCCAGCACCCAACGGTCGATGTCGGTGATCAGATGGGTCTCCTCGGCGACCGGCACGAACTGGGCGGCTTCGACCAGCCCCTGCCCGGGCCGGTGCCAGCGCACCAGCGCCTCCACCGCCAGCAGGCGGCCGTCGCAGAGGTCGAACTCGGGCTGGTAGAGCACCCGGAGGCTGTTGTCAGCCAGAGCCTGGCGCAGCAGCAGCTCGATGCTCGAGCGCTCGGCGTGCTGGCCCTCCAGCTGGTGGTCGAAGACCACGGTGCGGTTCCGGCCTTGCGACTTGGCCGAGTAGAGCGCGATGTCGGCTCGCCCGAGCAGCTCCTCGCCGGTGGCCGCCTCTGCGTCCTCGCTCAGAGCGATGCCCACGCTGCCCGTGTGCGCAACCCGCTGGCCGCGAACCTCGATGGGCAGGGCGATGAGGTCGAGCAGGCGGCTGGCCGCGGAGACGGCGCCGAGCCCCCCGTCCACGTCGTTGAGGATCACCACGAACTCGTCACCGCCGAGCCGTGCGGCAAAGTCGCTGGGGCGCAGCGACGTGCGGATGCGGTCGGCGATCACTTGGAGCACCTTGTCGCCTGCGCCGTGGCCCAGGTGGTCGTTCATCACCTTGAACCGGTCCAGGTCGATGAAAAGCAGGGCCAGCTTGTGGCCGCCGTCCTGGAGCTTGGTGACCTCGTCCAGCAAGGCGCGGCGGTTGGGCAGGCCGGTGAGGTCGTCGGTCAGGGCGCTCCGGCGGAGCCGGTCCTCGGCGTCGACTCGCAGCAGCAGCTGCACGAGCAGCGCCGCGATCGCCCGAAGGGCGTTGACCTCTTGTTCCGACCAGGTGTAGGTGGAGAGGTAGACGAATGCCAGAACTCCCTCGGTGGTGTCGCCGTGGACAAGCGGGACGGCCGCCCCGGTGAACTCCTCCGACCAACCTGCGTCCTTCACCCGTTGCAGGTACCGCTCGTCGGTGTCGGCCGCGTTGCGCACCACCAGGGGGACCTTCAAGTCCTTGGTGGCTGCGAAGATGGGATCTGCGTCGAACGGGACGACGCCCAGGGGGTTCTCCTCGATCGGCATCCCGAGCGGCGGGTAGAACGCCATCAGCACGCTCACGTTGCGGGCGCGGTCGTTGCGGCGGAGGAAGGCGACGTCGGAACCGAGGAACTGTGCGAGCCTCTCCACCGCCCAGTCCAGGGCCGACTCCAACGTGGGGCCCGTCGTCGACATGAGACGCTCACTGATGGTGGAGACCAGGTCGTCCAGGCGCCTCTGGCGTGTCAGCGCCCCTGTCGACGCACTGGCCGAGGTGGTCTTGCCGCAGAGGCGGGCGAGCAGGGCAACCGTGGACCGCTCGTGCTCGGTGAGGCTGCCGCGATCGCGCAGCGCCAGGGCGAGCACGCCGGCCAGCTCCCCGTCCGGCGATGTCCCGGACTCGCCGGACGGGATGGGCTCCACCCACCCGGTCCACGTCTCGGCGACGTTCTCGCCCCATGGTCCGTTGTCCGCCAGCGCCTTTGCCGCCAGTGAGCTCAGACCGGTAGCCACGTCCGCGTGCACGAGGTCGGCCCAGACGACTGGGCTCTTGGTGGACGCGCGCGGTACGAGCGCGGCGGCCACCGCCCCCTGCACGAGCCGGACGCTGCCTGCAAGAAGGTCATCGATGGTGCCTTCTTGCAGGCGGTCAGTCGCGAATACCGAGTCTTCGCTCATCTTCCCCATCCCGAGGATCGACGTCGCCTCACATAATAGTCCCTGAGCAGGGCAAGGTCGGACTGCTTCCCCCCTTGAGCCGGTGCGAGCGCTTGTTCGGGGCCCGGGCAAGCGTTCGCAGGACCGGGGGAGCGCCCTCGGGAAGCTGCCGTCGTCCGCCGAAGGCGATCACGAAGTTCGGATAACGGGAGCGGGACCTGCCGACCGCTAGACCGTTTGGGCGCCGGCTACCTCCAGCAGGGCGTCAAGGGGGAGGCGGAGGCTACGGCGCGTGGGCGCAGGCGCGTGGCTCAGGCGCAGCACGAGCGCCATGGCTGTGGAGCTCCCGATGCCCACCACGGAGCGAAAGCGGTCGGCCAGGTTGCGCAACTCGGGAGCCCACCGCGGCCCGCAGAGTGCCTCGTAGTCCGCCTCCTTCACCGCGTAGAGGAAGGCCGGGCCCACCGCGTGCACCGCGAGGCCCCCCGATTGCGCCTCGATCCATACGCGCTCGAGCGCCATACCGCCCTTCACGTACGATGCAGGGCTGCTGCTGGCCATCGAGATCACGGCCAGCGCCGAGCTCGAACGGACGGCGAGCTTGAGGTAATCGCCGAGTGCATGGCCGGCGTCCCAGCGTTCCAGCAGCTCCATCACATCGCCGCGGCGCATCAGGGAAAGGGATGCCGTCTCGAAGCTGGACAGCTCCAGCGTCGAGACGTCGATGCCGGTCCGCACATCGTCGCCGGGGAAGCGCATCTCCCGCACGGTCGCCTCCCGCAGCTGGCGCGTGAGGAAACGGACCCGCTCCGTGGCCGCCAGCACGTCGGCGCACCCGGCCATGCGCTCCTGGTCGGTCACCAGGTGGAGCGTGGCCCCTTCCAGCGAGGCGGCACGCGTCATGGCTTCCACCACATCCAGGTCCAGCGCTTCGGGAACGCCGTGATGCCGATTGCAGCACCGGGCCAGCATCGGCTCGTAGAGCGTGGCCAGGGAGCCTCCGTCCGGTTCGACCCCGGGCTCTTCGGGCACGCAGTGCAGTGCGGCCACCACGTCCGACAAGGGATGGGGGAAGAGGTCCACCCGACCGGCGAGCCCGCGATGGGCGGCGGCCACCCGCCCGTTGAACGCCGCCGCGCCGATGCCCACGTAGCTCGCCCGGTGCCGGACGTCCATCACGCCGCAGCCGCGCTCGGAGACGAGCTCGAGCTCCAGCGTGCGGCCGCGCAGCACGAAGCGCCATGGCTGCCCGTTGCCGCACGACGGGGCGAGGGCGGCAGCCCGGGCAACTGCAAGCATCGGATCGGCCGGCGCGTCCCCCGTCAGTGTCGAGCCGTCGGGCGCGACCTCCGGAGCGGAGGGCTCGACCCCTGTCCGCTCGCCTCCAGTGTCCGGGGGATCCCGGAGTGAGCGCAGAGCCTCGTCCATGTCCAGGCGGGTCCGTCCCGAGGGTACGGGCTCGCCGATCCCGATCCGGCGCACGGCGGCGGCGATCGAGGCTCCCCCGAGCGCGACCTCGGATCCGAGCTGAGGCCAGGTCGAGAGCGTCCTGCCGATCTCTGCCATCGACGCCGCTCCCCGCGCCGACGCCTGGTCCGCCTCTACGATGGCCAGGACGTACGGGATCTTCTGGGCCACCGACAGGGAGCGCATCTGCTCAGCGCTCATGTCGCCGAGCAGGCCGTGGAAGAGCGGGCGATCGGGCTCCACGTCGAAGCGCTCCACGTCCAGCAGGCCGCGGTCGCTCGTCTCCATGACCACCGCCACTCCCTGGCGGCGGGCGATCTCACGGACGAGGAGCTTCACGTCCAGCTCGTCGCACTGCTCGATCACGATATCCAGCCCGGCCACGAACTCGTCGGCGTTCTCCAAGTTGATGCCCTGCGGAACGAGGTGCACCGGCAGGTAGGGGTCGATCTCGGCCACGCGGCGGGCGGCCGCCACCGCCTTGTTGACGCCCACGTCGAAGACCGACGCCGGGATCCGGTTGAGGTTCGTCAGCTCGATCTCGTCAAAGTCCGCAAGTCGGAGCTCGCCGCAGAGTCCCTCCAGGGCGATCGTCGCTGCCGCTGCGTGCCCGGAGCTCAGGCCGACGATCCCCACGCGCTGGCGCCGGAGACGGTCCTGCTCGACGCGGGTGATCCGGTTGCGGTTGCGGTCCAGGCGCACGCTCGAGAACGCGTCCGGGCCCAGCATGCGGACGACGACACGCCGCCACGGGAAGTAGACGTGGCGCGGCGCCTCGTCCGCCAGGGTGGGATCAGGGGCGGGGAGGAGCCGCAGCAGCTCGGCCCGCTGACGCTCCACGACGTCCAGCACGGACACCGTGGGATCGGTGCTCAGGTTGGCCAGGACGTGGCGATCGGAACGCTGGCGGCTGTCGAGCACCACCGGGCGCCAACCCGTGGGCACTGCGGTGCGCGACGTCCGAGCCAGCTCTTCCGCCTCCTCGCGCAGAAGTTGCGCCCGCGCTGGGTCCACCACATCGCGATAGCGCGCCCGGCGCAGCCCGGTGAGGATCGTGCGGTACTTCTCGCTGGGGTACGGCGCGGACTCCGTACCCATCATGAGGCTCCCCACGCTGGCTAGCAGGGGCTCCATGCGATCGGCCACCGCGGCCAACATCACCTCGGCGCCCAGCCACTCCACCGCATGCACGCAGCACCGGGCCAGCGCGGCGGAAACGGCGTGGTTCCCGTCGCCGCTCAGCTGGCGCCACGCGCCTTTCATCTCCACGACTCCGTAGGCTGTGGCAGCGTCCACCGTCTCCCGGTGGTCGTCCCATTCAGGTGAGTCGGCCATCTCGGCGAGTGCCTGGGAAGCTGACGCCTCGTCGAGCGGACCGTGGCAGCGGAGGCCGGCCACCACGCGGTCGTCGGGGTCCACGCCAACAAAGAAGATGGAGACGCCGTCACCCCGCTGGAATGCCCGTGGGTCAACGAGGGAGCGGATCCCGTAGCGCTCGTACTCCCGCGCCGCGCCCTCCAGATATGCCGCCCACCGGTCCGGGCGGCTGGCCGGGTGGTGCGCCTCCCAGCGAAGGGCGCTGGCCCGGTCAAGGAAGGAGGCGCCGTAGCTGAACGAGCTCATCCGGCGCGGTGCGGGCCGGCCAGGAACCGGTTCAGCGCGGCGAGCACGGCGCGGCTGGCCGTCTCGGCGTCTGTCTCGCCGTGGGCCACGCCGATCCGCTCGGCTGCGCCCCCCCCAAGGTCGGTCGACCTGTCGCTCGGGCTGCCGGCCGGCTCGACCGCGCTGCGGGGAGCCAGCACGACCACGACCGGCTCGCCGGGGATGGTCCGGGAGCGCTCAGCGTGCACGAGGTAGAACGGCACGGCGCGGCCCACGGCCCCGAGAGCGACGAGCGTGGCCTGCGCAGCGCCGATCAGCGCTGCGGCCGGCGCCCGGCCCGTTCCCCGGGCGGCGCCGAGCGCCACCGTGACCTCGCTCACCCCTGCGTTGCTGTCGAAGCTGGCGCCGATCAGGTTGACCCTCGGGGAGTGGTTTCCGCCGACGATGGTGCCAGCGGCCGCAACCGGCACGGCCGGTGGCGGCCCACCCGGTACGCCGGGGTCGGCGCGCCCGGCCGCGCTGGTGCCGTTCCCGTGACCCGCGGGGCCGGCGTTTGCGCCGTCGCCGGCGTTGTCGCCGTTCCCGTTTGCGTGCCCAACGGCCGGCTCGCCGCTCTCGCCGCTCTCGCATCGCGGCGCTCCGCCTTCCGGTGGGGGCGCCGTCTCCAAGTGGACCACGAGGTTCGGGGCGTGCCGCCGCACCGTCGTGTCGACGTCCGACTCGGCCGATCCCGCTCCGAGGGCGACGACGGTCAGGGTCGGCCCGTTGCCGTTCTGCGATTCACCCACGTAGGCGACGGAGGGCAGCAGGCGGAGCTCCAACTCCAGCGCGTTCTCGGCGGGAGGTGGTGGAGCATCGGCGCCGAGCTGAGCCAGGCGCTCGGTCAGCAGCCGCCAGAGCTCTGAAGGGTCGACCGAGTCCTGCGGCGTAGTGACCGTGGCCGCCAGCAGGTCCACGTCGCCCGCACCCCGCGCGCTGAGCGCTGCCCGCACGCGGGCCAGGAACGGCCGTACCGCATCCGCCCCGGCGTTGCCGAGCAGGGCCAGGGCGGTGCCGGGGCTGACGACCCCTGCCTCGTCACCCGAACGGAGAGCCTGGTCCATGGCTGCGGCCAGCGCCCGCCAGGTGTCGCCGGTGGTGTCACCGGGTTCGCCGCCGGCGGTCGTAACCAGGACGGCGGTGGTCGACCAGCGATGGCGGGCGCCGCAGGCGGCGACCCGGGCCAACGATGCCTCGACGGCCTTCCGGGTGAGCAGCCCGGTGGACCCGTCAACCAGGGCGTCGACCGCGGCGGCGCGTGCGGCGAATGCCGCCTCGCACACCTCGCCGAGCAGCATGCCGACGGCCGGCTCGATCGCCGGCTCTCCGTAGAGCCCGGTCGGTCGCTCAGCCAGCCGTTGGACGTCGCCTCCGGTGGGCGGATGACCACCCCGATGGCGGAACACCTGCGCGGACAGGCCGGGGGGATGGAGCACGAGCCAGGCGTCCTGGAGCCCGTAGCGCGAAGCAGCCTCGTCGATGACGCGGTACGCGGACTCGATCGGGTCCGCGTACCGCGTCATCGAGGGCGCTGAAGAAAATCCGTCCTCGTTGGCGCGCGGCAAGTGGATCACACCCTTCCCCTCCAGGGCCGGGATCCGGCGCAGGCGCCGTACCCCGGGAGGTCCCCTGGACCCTCTTACTGCCATTGCGTACTGCAGAGATCCTAGGCATCGTTCGGCACTGCCGGGTGGATCCGATCGAAAGGTGACGCTGGCGACCCCGCCCGGCATCCACCGGCCCTCAGTCCGGTGGAATGGACCACCCGCGGTCTACGGTTTGCCAATGGTGGATGTGGCGACGCACAGGCCTGTCGGCGAGGTGCTCGAACTGGCGCTCGACCTGTGCCTGGGCGCGGCGGCGTTCAGGGTGACGCGGACAGGATCGGTTGACGTCGTGCTGGCGGACCCGGGGGCAACGGAGGACGCACTCGAGAGGATCCGGGCCTTGGCCAGGAGCTGTCTCGCGCATCCCGGAGCCGGTCGCCGGCCCTTCTTCTGGAACGCCGAGGTATCGACAGAAGCCGACGCCGCGGACCGGTCCCTCGCCTGCGTGGCTGTCCCGGTCTGGAACGACCACGGTCCGAACGGGGTGCTTGGCGTGGTGGACACCTGGTTGCCCGAGCCCGACGATGCCCAGCGGGGCGCCCTGCTCAGGCTGGCAGCCGAGCTGGCCCTCGACGGCCTGACCGACGAAAGCCACGTCGATGCAGGCGTCCGGACATGGACAGAGGACCTGGTCGTCGCCGGTTCACCCGCGCCGCCGGGAACACCGACGGGCACAAGCGCGGCGGAGCGGCGGTTCCTCGGTGAAGTGCTGCGCAGCCTGCCCGACGCTGTGGTCATCACCAAGGGGGACGGGACGATCCTCCTCGCCAACGACGCGTTCGCGCGCATGGTGGGCTGTGGACCGGAACGCCTGACCGGTGGCAACGTCCGGACCATGATGACGGCCACGGGGACGGGACGTGGACTGGGCGCCAGTTCCGGACGGCCGGAGGACCAGCCCTCTCGGCGACGCCTTACCGTCTCCGGGCCCGACGGCCTGATGCCGGTGACGTCGACGGATGTGCGCGTCGGCGGGAACGGCGGGCGCGCCGCGGGTGGGGGCCATGACGGGGACGACGACTTCTATGTTTCCGTGCTGCGTCCGGCGCCGTCGCCCGAGGGTTGCGCAGCCACCGAAGCGGTGGACTGCCTTGATCTGGTGGGCAGCCTGGACGACGGAATCCTCTGCCTGGACGGTACGGGCACGGTCGTGCTGGCGAACCGGGCGGCCGAGATCCTCCACGGCGCGGCCGCCCGCCGCACCCTCGTCGGCTTGCCGCTGCCCGATCCGAGCGGCCTGCGCACCGGCGACGGCCAGGCTCTCCCCTGGGACGCCCATCCCGGGCTGATCGCGATCAGGGACGGCACATGCACCACGCAACAGCTGGTCTTGGGAGGCGAAGGCGACAGCCAGCGCCACGTGACTGTCACGGCCCGCCCGTTCCCGGTGGACGGCGCGCGTGGCGCGCTGGTGGTCCTGCACGACTCGACCAGGGAGCGGCTCGAGCAGCAGCGCCTGACCCAGTACGCCCTCTACGACCCGCTGACCGGCTTGGCCAATCGCTACCTCCTCTTGGAGGAGCTGCGCCGCATGCTCCTGCTCCTCGGACGGCAGGGCGGGGCGGTCGCCCTCGTCTACCTGGATCTGGACGGCTTCAAGGCCATCAACGACGAGTTCGGGCACGACACCGGCGATGAGGTCCTGGCCGCAGTTGCGCGACGGCTGCGCGGCACGGTGCGCAGCGACGACGTGGTGGCCAGATTGGGGGGTGACGAATTCGTCATCGCCCATGCCAGCACGGAGCGGCTTCCGGACGGGGACCTCGTCGTCTCGCGGCTGCGCAAGGTACTGTCGGCTCCCTTCAGGGTGCGCAGTCAGGCGTTCGACGTGGGCGCGTCGATCGGCTGGGTCAGCACCGACAAGGGTGAGGAGGGTCCGGAGGCGTTGCTGGCGAAGGCGGATCGTGCGATGTACCTGCAGAAGCGCAACCGCGCCTCGGCGCGGCGCGCCCCGGCCTGACGTCCGCCGTGGACGGCCAGTCCGCAAACGGCGGCGCCATCGCCAACCTCCTTCGGGTGGCGCGTACGGAGTGCCGCGCCACGGCCGCCTTCGCGGTCGTGAAGGACGGCCACGAGGATCTCCAGGTCCACCGGATGCCTCCGTCCGACGACGGAGCACTCGGCATCTCCGACGACACGCTGGCCCAGATCGCCCGGCGCGCTTCGGGAGATCCGGAGTTCGGCAGCGGTCGCCCGTTCGTGCGAACCGTCCAGCTCGCGCCGGCCACGATCCTGGGCGTGGCACCCATCCCGGGGCACGGCTCCGGCGCGATGGTCGGCGTCCTGTGCGACGACCTCTCCGCGCTCGGCCAGCCGCAGCTGGACCTCCTGGACCGGTTGGCCCGGCGGGTAGACCGGCACATCCGCGCCCTGCGCACCGTCGGCCCGGCAAAGGCCCCGTCGGATGCCCCCGCCACCGCCGCCATCCCGGCGGAACCGGCGATGAGGACCCCCGCCCGGGTGGAGGGACCGGGCACGGCCGCCCCGACAGCGGGCACGGCCGCCCCCATAGGAAGCCTGTTCGATCGGCCGCCTCCGATGCCGCCGCCGCTCGGCCTGGGGGGCTTCGGAGACGAGCCCCGTGGAGCGGTCGCGCCGTCGGGGTGCGATCCGGGAGGGGCGCGCACGTGGCCGGGCCGGGCCGAAAGGTCTTGGAATGCCGCTGCCGGGAGCCTGACCGGCGATCTGGACCTCCATCCCGAGCCCCGGGGTCCGCATCCCGAGCCCCGGGGTCCGCTTCCCGGCTGGCCCGGGGCAACCGCGGCGGCGGTCCCGCCAGAGGGTCGCCCCCCGGAGCCCCCGGAGCCGCCGGAGCCCCCGGCCCCGGGAGCGTGGTGGGCACCCTCGGATCCCGTGGCCGGGCTCCCCGGCCTGGGCCAGTTCTTCAGCCGGGCCGGCCGGCTGCTGGGCAGCGAGGCCCGGTTGTCGGGGGCGGTGGCACTGGTGCTGGTGGAGGTGCCGGGCGAGCAGACAGCGGCGGCCGCGGCGCGGGCACTCGCGGCGCAGCTCCGGTTCTCCGATCCGCTGGCCCGGGTGGACCGGGACCTGTTCGCGGCCGCGGTACTGCTCTTCCCGGACAGCATGCGAGGTGACAGCGTGGAGGAGCGTCTGGGTGCAGCCGTGCGATCGGCGCTGGACTGGCTGGCTCCCGTCCGCACGACCCACGTGCTTGCGGAGCCTGGCGACCGGCGGGACGTTGACGAGTTGCTGCGTCAGGCGCTGATCGGGTTACCGGGCCGGACGGCGGATCGGAACGCTCGATAGACCGGCGGCGGAGCCCCCTGGCGGGGGGCGGGGGGCTCCGCCGCTCGGCTCCCCATCCCCTAGGGTGACCTCGTGAGGGTCGCGGCAGGAACGTTGCCGACGCGTCGTGCCACGCACAGGTCGACTCCGGAGAGCCAGAGCGGCAGCCTTCGCATTGAGCGCTGTGGCTGACTTTCTCCCATGCGGGTTGCTTCCCCTCCTGCTCGGCTCGTCGAGCCGTCCGGAGGTGCCGGGAGAGCGGTCGCCTGGTGCGGCCGATTCGGCAGTCCGGCTGGCTCGGGGAGCTCCGTGACTTTGCGTCCCCTCCTCGCGGAGGGTTTGCCCTTTTCGTCGGCGCCTGCATGAGCGCACCGCGTACCCGGCACCATACAGCTTCGTTGCAGCGTCCGCAAGGGGGGAGCCGCAACGCTCGCCAGCGCCGGACGAGCAGGCTCCTGGCACCCCATTGGTAGCGTTCGCCCCGCATGGCGCGCCGACCCACCAGCAACGAGGCTGATGCCGGGCCGATCGGGACCGCCGCACCGGGGCCCCGGCTCCTGACCCTCGGCCCCCACCGCTACGACATCACCGACCGGGCGCTGGTCATGGGGATCCTCAATCGGACCCCGGACTCGTTCTACGACCGCGGCGCCACCTTCGCGCTGGATGCCTGCCTGGCCCGGGCGGAGCAGCTCGTGGCTGACGGCGCGGACATCCTGGACGTGGGCGGTGTGAAGGCGGGGCCCGGGCCCGAGGTCACCGAGGACGAAGAGCTCGAGCGCGTCGTCCCTGCGGTGGCGGCGCTCACGGACCGCTTTGCCGTGCCGGTGTCGGTGGACACCTGGCGTGCCTCGGTTGCCGAGCGGTGCTACGAGGCCGGCGCCGTGCTGGGCAACGACATCAGCGGCTTCGCCGACCCCCGGTACCTGGAGGCCGCCGCCGCCGCCGGTGCCTCGGTGGTCGCCACGCACATCCGGCTCGCCCCTCGGGTGCCCGACCCCGAGCCGGTGTACGGCGACGTGGTCGGCACCGTCGCGCGGTTCCTCGGGGATCGGGCCGAGCGGGCAGCCGCCGCCGGCATCCCGCCTGATCGGGTGGTGCTGGACGCTGGGCTGGACTTGGGGAAGACCGCTGCCCAGTCCCTCGCGCTGCTCCGGGCCTCCGACCGACTCGCGGACCTCGGCCACCCGCTCCTTCTCTCGGCGTCCAACAAGACGTTCCTCGGCGTGCTGCTCGGGCTGGAGCTGGCCGAGCGGCGGGACGCGTCACTGGCTGCCGCCGCGCTCGGGGTGGCGCGGGGATGCCGGCTCCTTCGGGTGCACGACGTGGCCGGCGCGCGCCGCGTGCGCGACACGCTCGAGGCGGTGCTCGGCGCAGGAGCGGGGAGACGGTGAGCCCGGCGAGCCCGCGCGCCTACCTGGTGCGCGGAGAGGATCCTGTCCTCGTGGCCCAGGCGGGACGGCGCCTGGTGGACCGGCTGGTGGGTGGGCGCGACCCGGCGCTGGTGGTGGAGGAGCACGGCACCGGGGAGGAGCTGGATGCGGGCGCCGTCGTGGACGCGTGCACCACGTCGCCGTTCCTGGTCGACCGCAGGGTCGTCGTCGTCCGCGAGGCGGGGCGCCTCAACGCGGAGGATGCCGCCCGGCTGGCCGACGCCCTCAGGCGGCCGGTGGCCGACGTCCAGGTGGTGCTGCTGGCCGGCGGAGGGACCCTCCCCCAGTCGTTGGTGAAGGCGGTGGCGAGCACCGGCGAGGTTCTGGACGCCAGCGCGGGGCGGGGAAGAGACCGCGGTCGGTGGCTGGCCGAGCGGCTCCGCCAGGCTCCGGTCCGGCTGGACGCCGCAGCAGCGCGGCGATTGGAAGCGCACCTGGGCGAGGATCTGGGTCGGCTCGAGGGCATGCTGGAGGCCCTGGCCGCCGGGTTCGGGGCCGGCGCCCATCTCGGAGTGGATGACGTCGAGCCTTTCCTCGGGGAGGCCGGCGCCGTCCCGCCGTGGGACCTGACCGACGCCATCGACAACGGCGATGCCGGCCGGGCGCTGTCCGTCCTGCACCGGATGCTGTCGGCGGGGGGGCGTCCGCCCGTGGTGCTGCTGGCCACGCTCCACAGCCACTTCTCGGCCATGCTGCGGCTGGACGGGGCCACCGTGGTCACTCCGGAGGACGCCGCCTCACTGCTCGGCGCCAAGAGCTCGTTCGTCGCCAAGAAGGCGCTCGAGCGGGCGCGGGCCCTGGGGAGCGAGCGGATCGGGCAGGCCGTGGACCTCATCGCCACTGCGGACATGGACCTCAAGGGGCAGACGGCGCTGCCCGGCGAGCTGGTGCTCGAGATCCTGGTGGCCCGGCTCGCCCGGTTGGCCCGGAACCGGTCGGGTACCCCGCGCAGGTGAACGGATGGGCGGGGCGGCCCTCTCAGGATGCCTTGGCGATGCGCCGCATGAGGCGCGACTTGCGGTTGGCCGCCTGGTTCTTGTGGATCACGCCCTGCGCTGCCGCCTTGTCGATGCGCTTGACCGCCGCTCGGAGCGCCTCAACCGGGTTCTCCGCCCCGCCCTCGGCCGCGGCAACCGCGGACTTGGTGCGCGTGCGCAGCTCGGAACGCACGGTCTTGTTGCGCAGCCTCCGCCGCTCGTTCTGACGGTTCCGCTTGATCTGGCTCTTGATGTTCGCCACGGGAGTTCCTCGTCTTCTTGGTGTTTTCTCGGTCGTCTTGGGTGGCCCGTCCCCCGCAGGGAACGGCTCCGGGCCGCACGGTGCGCCCGGCAAGAGCGGCTCTCGATGGTAGCAGGGTCGTGGCATCGGCGCCCGGGGTGCCCGGCGCACCACTACGATCGATGAACCGTGCCCATGCCAGCCCAACCCGACAGTCCGCACCGGGGGGCGGGGGACGCGCCGTCCGGCGTCGCATCGTCCAGCGCCGGCACCGTCGCACGGGACCGCATCCGGAATTTCTCCATCATCAGCCACGTGGACCATGGCAAGTCCACCCTGTCGGACCGCATCTTGGAGTTGACCGGGGCGGTGGACCCCCGCCTGATGCGCGAACAGTACCTGGACTCCATGGACATCGAGAGGGAGCGGGGCATCACCATCAAGGCCCAGAACGTGCGGGTGCTGTTCCGGGGCCACGTCCTGCACCTGATCGACACCCCCGGCCACGTGGACTTCGGCTACGAGGTCAGCCGCTCGCTCGCCGCCTGCGAGGGGGCAGTCCTCCTGGTGGACGCCTCGCAGGGCATCCAAGCCCAGACGTTGGCCAATTGCTACCAGGCCATCGAGCACGATCTCGAGATCGTGGCCGTCCTCAACAAGATCGACCTGCCGGCGGCCGATCCCGAACGCTGCGCCAAGGAGATCGAGCAGGTTCTCGGGCTGCCGGCCGACGAGATCCTGCGGATCTCGGCCAAGACGGGAGAAGGGGTGGCCGAGCTGCTCGACGCCGTGGTGGAGCGGGTCCCCCCGCCGGGCGGGGACCGGGACGCCCCGCTGCGCGCCCTCATCTTCGACTCGGCGTACGACCAGTACCGGGGGGTGATCTCCTCGGTGCGGGTCATGGACGGCGTCCTGGAGGCGGACACCCGACTGCGGTTCATGCAGGCCGGCTCGGTGCACGAGGTGGAGGAGATCGGCGTCCGCACGCCCGAGCCCAGACGGGCCGACCGGCTCGGGCCGGGCGACGTCGGCTACCTGATCGCCGGTATCAAGGACGTGGGCGAGGCTCGGTCCGGTGAGACGGTGACCACGGCGCTACGCCCCGCGGCCGAGCCGCTCGCCGGCTACCGGGACCCCAAACCGATGGTGTTCTGCGGGTTGTACCCGATCGACGGGGACGAGCTGCCCGAGCTGCGAGACTCCCTGGACAAGCTGAAGCTCAACGACGCAAGCTTCACCTACGAGCCGGAGTCCTCCCATGCGCTGGGCACCGGCTTCCGCTGCGGGTTCCTCGGGCTGTTGCACATGGAGATCGTGCGGGAGCGCCTCGAGCGGGAGTTCGACCTCTCCCTCATCGCCACCGCGCCGTCGGTGGAGTACCGGGCCTATCTGACCGACGGCGCAGTCGTGGTCGTGGACAACCCGACGGACCTCCCCGAGCAGAGCCGGATCGACCACATCGACGAACCGGTCCTCACGGCCACCATCCTGACCCCGTCGGAGTACACGGGAACGGTGATGGACCTGTGCCAGGGCCGCCGGGCCGAGATGCAGCGGATGGAGTACCTGTCCCCCGAGCGGGTGGAGCTCGTGTACTCGATCCCGCTGGCCGAAGTGGTGGTCGACTTCTTCGACCAGCTGAAGAGCCGCACGAAGGGATATGCGAGCCTGGACTACGAGCCGGCGACGTACGCGACGGCGGCGCTCGTCCGGGTGGACCTGATGATCAACCACACGCCGGTGGACGCCTTCTCGACCATCGTCCACCGCAGCCAGGCCGACGCCTATGGTCGGCGCATGACGGAGAAGCTGCGGGAGCTCATTCCCCGCCAGCTCTTCGAGGTGCCGATCCAGGCTGCAATCGGCGGCCGCGTGGTGGCCCGGGAGACGGTGCGGGCCCGGCGCAAGGACGTGCTGGCCAAATGCTACGGGGGTGACATCACCCGCAAGCGGAAGCTTCTGGAGCGCCAGAAGGAGGGCAAGAAGCGCATGAAGAACATCGGACGCGTCGAGATCCCTCAGGAAGCGTTCATCTCGGCCCTGCGGCTCGGCGATTGACCCGCCCCCGTCGCCCGGGTGCCTCGAGACGGAGGCCCCGGTCCGAGGCCCGGGCGATGCACCTCCCTCGTCGGCTGGCACTCGGTAAAATCGAGTGCCAGCACGGTCTGCGGCCCAGCATGCCGCCGTGTGACGGAGAACCATGATGCCCGACCACCACGAACGGCCCGACCACCACGAGCACCCCGATCACCGCGAACTGGATCCGCGGAAGGCCGCCATCTTGGAGGCGGTCGTCAGCGAGTACATCGGCACCGCACAGCCGGTCGGGTCACAGCATGTCGCCACGTCGTCCGGCATCAGTGTGTCCTCGGCCACGGTGCGGGCCGAGATGGTGGCGCTCGAGCGTGAGGGCTACCTGGTGCAGCCTCACACGAGCGCCGGCCGGATCCCCACGGACAAGGGGTACCGCTTCTTCGTGGACCAGCTGGCCGAGCCCGGGGTGCTCGGTCCCTCCCAGCGCCACGAGGTCAGCCGGTTCTTCGAGCAGGTCCACGGGGAGATGGAGGAGATGCTGGAGCGCACCTCGGGACTCCTCTCCGATCTCACGTCCTGCGCCTCCGTCGTGCTCCCGCCGGGCCACGAGTCCGCTGCCGTCCGGTCGGTCCAGGTGGTGGGGCTGGGGCCGCGCCTGGCCCTGGTGGTGGTGGTGCTGGCCGACGGGGCGGTCGAGAAGCGCTCGATCGAGCTGGACGACGACGTGACCGAGGTGGCCCTGGCCGCGGCGTCGAGCCGGCTCCAGACCGCCGCCCGGTCGCGGCCGCTCGGCGCGGGCATGGATCCCGTCCAGTCCGGTGACCCCTCAGTGGACCGGGTCGTGGCCCGGGCCCTGTCCGCGATGGCCGAGCTCGTGTCCGCTGACCACGACCGGGTGTTCGTGGGCGGCTCGTCGCGTCTCGCCGATGCGTTCGAGGCTGTGGACACGGTGCGGTCCGTCCTGGCCATCCTCGAGCAGCAGCTGGTGGTGGTCTCGTTGCTGCGTGACGTGCTCGAGCGGGGGCTGTCGGTGGCGATCGGCACCGAGCACGGCTACGAGTCGCTGGCGTCCTGCGCGGTGGTGGTCGCCCCGGTCCCTGTGGACGGCCAGGAAGTGGGGGCAGTCGGCCTGCTCGGCCCGACCAGGATGAACTACCCCCAGGCCCTGGCCGCGGCCAAGGTCGTCGGTGAGCGGCTGGGCCAGCGGCTGGGCTCGGGGGAGCGGGCGGGCACCCCCGCCACGCAAGGGAGGAGTCGCAGGAATGCCGGGCGCTGAGACGATGGGCGACCTCTACGAGCTGCTCGGGGTCGCGCCCGGCGCCTCCGACGACGAGATCAAGCGGGCGTACCGGCGGCGGGCCCGGGAGCTGCACCCGGACGCAAACGGGGGCGACCCGGCGTCGGAGGCGAAGTTCAAGGAGGTCTCCTTCGCCTACGAGGTGCTGCGCGACCCCGAGCGACGCGCCCGCTACGACCGCTTCGGGCCGGCCAGCTTCGGCGGGGGCGCCGCCGGGGCCGGTGGCGCGGGCTTCGGCTTCGACGGCGGCCTGGGCGACCTCTTCGAGGCCTTCTTCGGATCGATGGGGGGGGCCCGCATCCGGCGCCGGGGACCCCAGAGCGGCGCGGACGCCGAGGTGGCCCTGCAGCTGCGCTTCGCCGAGGCCGTGTTCGGGGCGAAGAAGGAGCTCTCGGTGCGGCTCCCCGTGACCTGCCCGGACTGCGGGGGCAGCGGCGCCCGAACGGGAACCGAGCCGGTCACGTGCCCGGACTGCCAGGGCTCGGGCGAGATCCGGCGCATCCGCCAGTCGCTCCTGGGTCAGGTCGTGACCTCGGTGGCGTGCACGCGCTGCCAGGGCATGGGCCAGGTCATCGCCGATCCCTGCCCGGGTTGCCGTGGCGAGGGCCGGCGCATGGAGGACCGGGAGTTCACCATCGAGGTGCCGGCCGGGGTGGACGACGGTTCGACCCTCCGGTTGGCCGACCGGGGCCCGGCGGGTCCGCGTGGTGGACCGGCGGGATCGCTCTTCGTCCACTTGGCCGTCGAGCTCGACGGGCGGTTCGAGCGGGTGGGCGACGACCTGCATACGACGATCCACGTGGGCATGGCACCCGCTGCCCTCGGCACCACCGTGACGGTGGAGACCCTGGACGAGCCCAAGCCGGTGACGGTCCCCGCCGGCACCCAGAGCGGGTTCGTGGTGCGGCTCCGGTCGCTCGGGGTCCCCCACCTGCGGGGCCGCGGGCGCGGGGACCTGCACGTCCACGTTGCCGTGGACACCCCAACGGAGCTGACGGGCCGCCAGCGGGAGCTGCTGGCCGAGCTGGCGGCGGAGAGGGGCGAGGAGGTCCACACCCACGACGGCGTGCTCTCGCGGATCCGGTCCGCCCTCGGGTGAGCGGCTGCCGTTGAACCCCGGCGCGGCCGAGCGGCGCGCCGCCGCGGCCCAGGTGCTGGTGGACGACCCGACCCGTCCCGAGCTGGCGGTGGCCGATGCCCATCACATCGAGCGGGTGCTGAGGCTTCGCGCAGGGGAGGCGGTGGTGGCGTTCGACGGGCGCGGCGGGTGGGCGCCGTGCCGGTATGCGGGCGGCCGGCGCCTGGATCCCACCGGTCCTGCCGCCCGGGAGCCGTGTCCGTCGCCGGCGCTCACCGTCGCCTTCGCTCCGGTGAAGGGCGAGCGGCCCGAGTGGGTCGTCCAGAAGCTCACCGAGCTCGGCGTGGACCGCATCGTGGTGGTGGCTGCCGCCCGGTCGGTGGTGCGTTGGAACGGCGAGCGGGAGCGGTCGGCCATGGACCGGTTGCGGCGGGTGGCCGCAGAGGCGGCCGCCCAGTGCCGCCGGGTGTGGATCCCGCAGGTGTGCCCGAGACCCTGGTAGGCGGTGATCGC
>DAHUZE010000076.1 GCA_027306755.1 Acidimicrobiaceae bacterium
CCCCAAGGCGGGGAGGCCCACCGTGTCGGGGTGGGCCACGAACGCGTCGATCTCGACGCCAAGGCAGCGGCGCTGGTCGTTATGGGCCCTGCACAGCCCGGCGGGACCCGAGACCCGCTCGCGGGCGCAGCCGGCCACCACACAGGCCGCTGGTGCCCGGCGCGACCTGCCCGGCGGGGGAAGCAGGCCCAACTGGTCGTCGCCCAGCCCCGCGGCGGCCAGGCGAGCCTGGCAGGAGAAGCAGATCCGCCGGGCGTTGGTGGCCGTCGTCGAGCACCCATCCACCTGGCACACCGGACGGACCACCAGGCGATGCCCGTCCGGCGGGGATAACACGGCTCGCTCGGGATCCCAGTCCATCTCAGTCAGGAACGCCTCGTCGACAATCGCCATGATCCTTGCCGCTCGAGCGTCTCCCTCGACGACGGGTGCTGGGCGCACCGACACCGAGGTCAGCCCGGCCGCCTGCGACGACGGGCTCATTGTTGGACGCTTCCCGACGTCCGAGGGGTCCCGACCGCGTCGACCGCCCGACGCAGCCGGGCCGGGTCGGGATGCAGGTACACCTGCGAGGAGGCCACCGAGCGGTGCCCCAGCAGATCGGCGATCACGTCCAACGCTCCTCCGGCATCCGCGACGTTGCTCCCGAACGCGTGACGCAGCTGGTGCGGTGCCACCGCCACCTCCAGCCCGGCTCGGGGCCGAGCACGCCCGCAGCAGCTCGTTGATGGCGTCGGGGCGGACCGGCGCGCCGAGCGGGCGGCGGAACAGGTTCACCACCAGAAAGTCGCTCCCCGAGCCGTCAAGGTGGCCGGCTCGCTCGAGTTCGTAGGTGTCCAACGCCCGCACCACCAGGCCATCGAGCGGCACGACCCGGCCCCGGCGGGACTTCGCCCACGCCTGGTTGGGGTTGTCACGCCGGGCCACGTGCAGATGGGGTCCCTCCACGTCGCAGCGCAGGACACGAGATTCGGCTGCGGGATGGACGTCGCTTCGCCGCAGCCCGCACACCTCTCCCCGGCGCAACCCGGCGCGGGCCATGAGCAACACGATGAGCCGGTCCCGTGCAGACCGGCACGCCCCCAGCAAGGCCACGATGTCGTCATCAGACGCCCGGTTCACCGCCGGATCGGGCTCGTGCAAGCGGTGACGGGCCCGCAGCCGCCACGGGATGCGGCCATCCTCCCGGCGTGCCTCCTCGGGCAGGTCGGTCTCGTCCGCCACCTCGTAGACCAACGACACCAACCCCGCCGGCGCCGCGCCGGTGGCGACAGCGTGGGTGACCAGGCCGCGCACCGCGGTCAGCACCACGTTGACCCGCCGGGCGGCGCGCACCGGCCGGGCCCCCGGACCGACCAGCAGCTTTCCCATCCCCTCCCCATCACCTGACGTTGACGGCGCCACAGCGGCGTGTCGCAACCAGGTCATGAACAACCCGATGTGCTCCACGCCGGCCTGCCAATGCAAGCCGCGCAGATCGCACCAGCGAAAGAACAGCGCGATGGCCCCCGCGTAGGACCTCGTCGTCAGCTCCGCGGCGTCCCGGCCGAGACGCAGGTGCCGCAAGTAGGCGTCCGCGTCACCGACGGTCACCAGCGCATCGTCGACCACCGTCCAGTAGCGGACCCCCGACGGCAGCTTGACCATGAACGCCCGCATCGCACCCTCCCATGGCCGGCAGCCGGACGGCACAGGACTACCAGCACCCTGTGACACCACAACCGCAACAGCCCAAGAGAAGCCGGGCGCCCTGACCTACACGACGGTCCTATGCCACGTCACGCCACAGTCCCCTGACCCCACGAGAAGGTCGAGCGCGGTTGTATTGATCGACGTACTCGGCGAGGACCGACTCGACGTGGCGTCGACCGAAGATCAAGAGGTGGTCCAGGCAGTCTTCTCGGACGGTGCGAACCCAGCGTTCGGCAAACGCGTTCGCCCTTGGGGAGCGGACCGGCGTCTTGATGGCCTCGA
>DAHUZE010000077.1 GCA_027306755.1 Acidimicrobiaceae bacterium
GGGCGGGGTGGACTTCTACTCCAACTCCGCGACAGCCTGGCTGCCGAGCTCCCTCGCCACCGACGTGCTGGGAGTCGTCGGCCTGACCAACACCGTGAGGCTGCAATCCAACGCGCAACCCGGGGCCCGGACCGTGGGTCAGGCCCCCCCGGGACCCGGAGGCCCCGGGAGTGGCAGCACGCCCCCGGGACGCCCCCAGCCAAGCTGTGAGGTCCCGTACCCGACCACGCTGGCGCAGCTCGAGGCGATCACCGCCCCGGGCCAGCCGTTCAACGGCTACGGTGGGGGGCCCGGCTGCAGCGGCCTGACCCCCGCGCAGACCAACAGCATCTACCACGCGCCCAACGCGGGACCGCAGGCCAGGGGCGCCGGGAGCACGGTGGCGGTGTTCGAGCTCTCCGCCTACAACCAGCAGGACATCGCGCACTGGACGCAGACCTTCTACGGTCCCCACTACCAGGCGCGGCTCGTGAACATCAACGTGGACGGCGGACCTCTCGCCAGCAGCACCGCGCTGTGCCCGACCGGGGACACGTGCCTCTACGGCTACGGCGGTGACATCGAGGTCGAGGCGGACATCGAGATGGACCTGACCGTGGCCCCGGACAGCACCGTCCTCGTCTACAACGCGCCCAACGACTTCACCGGTCAGACCGAGCTCGACGAGTACGCGGCCATCGCCAACCAGGACATCGCCTCGTCCATCAGCTCCAGCTGGGCGATCTGCGAGCCGGATGCCGGACTGGGCTACGCCCAGGCCGAGAACCTCATCTTCGAGCAGATGGCGGCGCAGGGTCAGAGCATGTTCGCCTCCGCTGGCGACACCGGGGCGTTCGAGTGCATCCGCGACGGCACCTTCAGCGACTACGCTCCGCTGGAGGCCCTGGACCCGGCCAGCCAGCCCTGGGTGACCAGCGTCGGCGGGACATCCTTCGAGAGCTTCGACCCGGGCAGCAGTCCCCACCCCGGCTACCCGCAGGGTGTCGAGGCGGTCTGGAACACCCTCGACGTCTGCAGTGGCAACCAGTCGAGCACGGCGTCCTCGACCGGGATCGCCAACTGCGGAACCTACGGCGCGGGCGGAGGTGGCCACAGCATCTTCTGGCCCATGCCCAACTATCAGCGCGGACCGGGGGTGATCAACCCCTACACGGTTCGAGGGCCGAGCAGCTGCGCCCTGGCGGCACCGGGCCAGGCCTGCCGGGAGGAGCCCGACATCTCGGCCAACGCGGATCCGCTCACGGGCTATGCCGAGTACTGCACGGGGTCGACCTACGTCTCGCCGAACCCACTGGGGAACGAGTACACCAGCGCCTGCCGGACGATCAGCCCCCCCACCCCCGGTGCTGCGGGCTGGTTCCACATCGGAGGCACCAGCCTCTCGGCTCCGCTCTGGGCGGCGATCTTCACCGACCGGGACGCCTACCACCATGGCCGCTCGGGGAACGCCAACTACCTTCTCTACGCGCTCTACAACAGCCCCCTGAGCTACCTCACCGACTTCCACGACATCACCGGATTCCACCAGCCGAGCACCAACAACGGCTACTACCCGACGACCTTCGGCTACGACGAGGCCACCGGCATCGGCACGCCCAACATGACCGGGCTGATCACCGGCTTCGGCTTCTGAGCGGTCTCTCCGGGGAGGGGGATGGGTCTCACCCATCCCCCTCCCCACGGCCTCGCCCGCACGCCGGGCGCCGGCCGCGAGCGCCATCCCCTCGGTTCCTCGGGTGGGGGGACGGCCCGGTGGGACCCGACGCTCCCGGGGGCACGCGAGCGTGCGCAACCGCCCCGTCCGGACCCTCCGGGCGGCGGCAGCGCGTATCATGCACATATGATCATGCGTTCAGATGATCATTCGCCCGCCCCGGAGGATGCGGAGCCACCACCGGTGCGGGAGGATCTCGCGGAGCTGGCCGACGTCTTTGGGCTCCTCTCGGACCCGGGGCGTCTGCGCCTGCTGGCCGCGCTCCGCGAGGGGGAGAGATGCGTGGGCGACCTCGCCGCGGTCGCCGGGGCCAGCGATTCCGCCACCTCCCACCATCTTCGCCTGCTGCGTGCGCATCGCGTGGTCCAGGCCCGCCGCTGCGGGCGGATGGTCCTCTACCGGATCGCCGATGCCCATGTGAGGCTGCTGCTCGACGTCGCCCTTGCCCATGCGGGCCATGCGCGCGCCATCGCCCACCCCGAGCGCGAGGCCCGCTCCGCGTGACCACGACGCCGCGGCGCCCGGCCGCGGGGGGGCACTCCGAGGCGGACCCACGGGGCACCGACGCCCGCCGGATGACGGCGGCGCTCGCCCTCATCGTCGCGTTCATAGCGGCCGAGGTGGTGGCCGCCGCGGTCTCCGGCTCCCTCGCCCTGCTGGCCGATGCGGGGCACATGCTCACCGACGCGGGCGCGATCGCCGCGGCGATGGCGGCGATGCGCCTCGCCCGCCGGCCGGCATCCGGCCCCTGGACCTACGGTCTGAAGCGCGCCGAGATCCTGTCGGCGGCGGGCAACGGCGTCACCCTGGTCGTGATGGCCGCTCTGATCCTTGCCACGGCGGTGCAGAGGCTCGTCTCCCCGCCGGCCGTCGCGGGTCTCGACATGCTCACCGTGGCCGCTGCCGGCGTGGCGGTCAACGTCGCCGCGACCTGGGTGCTGGCCGGGGCCGACCGGCGCTCCCTCAACGTCGAGGGCGTCTTCCGGCACGTCCTCACCGACCTGTACGCATTCGGCGGCACCGCGGTGGCCGGGGTGATCATCCTCCTCAGTGGGCAGACCCGGGCGGACGCCGCCGCCTCCCTCCTCGTCGCCGGCCTCATGGTTCACGCCGCCTGGAGGTTGCTGCGCGACGCGGGGCGCGTCCTCCTGGAGGCGGCCCCCGCCGGGGTGGACCTCACCGACGTTCGCCGTCACATGCAGGCCACGCCGGGGGTGCACGGCGTCCACGACCTGCACGCATGGACCCTCACGTCGGGCCTGCCGGTCCTCTCCGTGCACGTGGTGGCCGACGACAGCGCGCTGGCCGGTTCCTGCGGCGGCGGGCTGCTCGACCAGCTCCAACGCTGCCTGGAGGGGCACTTCGACGTGGAGCACTGCACCATCCAGCTCGAGCCGGAGAGCCACGCCGGGCACGAATCGGGTGGGCACGCGTGAGCGCGGCGCCCATGCCGGCGTCGGACGCCTCCCCGCACGCCTGCGCGGCGCCGGTCACGCCCGGAGCCGGCCCCCGCGCCCCAGCAGGGCACGGACCGCGACGCTGATGGCGGTCACCGTCTTCGGGGTCTGCGCGGTCAGCTTCATGCTCGTCACCTACGCGCTCGAGCAGCGGAGCCGGCACTTCGTGGCGGCCTTCGCCCTCGGCTGCGCGCTCTCGTCGACCTACGGGTTCCTGGCCGGAACATGGCCCTTCGGGGTCGTGGAGGCGGTCTGGACGCTGGTGGCGCTGAAGCGCTACCTCGCCGCGGCGTCACCGGCCGGCGGCCGGCCTGTCCCCCGGGAGCGCCAGACCGGGACGAGCCCGCCGCCGGCGTGACGCTGCGAGGGACGGCACGGCGGCGCGGGGGGTGCGGGTGCACCGTCGGAAGAGCGGTCGCCACCGCTCACTCCATGAAGGATCCGCCGTTGACGTTGATCGCCTCCCCGGTGATGAAGCTGCTCTGCACATCTGCTGGGCCTGGAGGCTCCCTGGACGGTGGCCCGGGTGGAAGTCTCCCTCGAGGAGGGTCGAGTTGACGTCCGGGCCGACCATGGCCGAGGCTGCCGGATGCCGTGCCCGACCTGTGGTCGGGAGCCGGCAGTTCGCGACCACAGCGAGGAACGGGCCTGGCGACACCTCGACAGCTGTCGGTTCACGACCTACTTCCAGGTGCCGAGATCGAGGTGACGCCAGCGGCTCTCCACAGGCCGGGTGTCGT
>DAHUZE010000079.1 GCA_027306755.1 Acidimicrobiaceae bacterium
CGGCGAGTGAGGATCGTGATCGCCGAGGACTCCGCGGTCATCCGGGCCGGGCTCACCGAGCTGCTGGCCGACCGGGGACACGATGTGGTTGCCGCCGTGGGGAACGGGGAGGACCTGCGAGCTGCCGTGGACGAGCAGCTCCCCGATGCGGTCATCGTGGACGTGCGGATGCCACCGGGATACACCGACGAAGGCATCCGGGCCGCGATCGGCATTCGGCGCGCCCATCCGGGCACGGGCGTGCTGGTGTTCTCTCAGTACAGCGAGCCTCGCCATGCGGCCGATCTCCTGGACGCCACATCGAAGAGCGGCGCGGCGGGACTGGGGTACCTGATCAAGGACCGGGTGGGGGACGTCAGTGAGTTCGTGGACGCGCTCGGCCGGGTGGCTGCCGGGGGCACCGCCCTCGATCCCGAAGTCGTCACGCAGCTGCTGCGAGCCAGCCGTCGCACCGACGGCCTGGATGCCCTGACGGCCAGGGAGCGTGAGGTGCTCGCACTGATGGCCGAGGGCAGGTCCAACGGCGCCATCGCCCGCTCATTGACGGTCTCCGAGCGGGCCGTCGAGAAGCATGTCGCCAACATCTTCGGGAAGCTCGGCCTGGCCCCCTCCGAAGCCGACCACCGGCGGGTGCTGGCGGTGCTTCGCCATCTCGGGTCCTGACCGCCGTCGTCTGCCAAGCCACGAGCCCTTGGAGGCCATGGCCGGCGGAGCCCCGGTGGTCGAGCACCCCGAGCCGCACCCGCCCGTCCTCGCTCGGTTCCCGTCGGTACGTCGCAACTATTCTGCCCGCATGCCGGTCGATCTCGCGGGGCCCGCACCGGACCGGAGCCCCACGCCGTCCGTCACCGAGGCCATGGAGCAGGTGGACTGGCAGCAGACCTCCTTGGGCGTACGGAGGGACTGGCCCCCGCTACTGGACGCCATGGTGCGGGTCCTCGTGGGGTCCAAGTTCTCGATGTGGATGGGGTGGGGCCCGGACCTCACCTTCTTCTACAACGACGCGTACCGGCGGGACACGCTCGGCGTAAAGCATCCGTGGGCGCTCGGCCGGACGGCGCACGAGGTCTGGGAGGAGATCTGGGACGACATCGGGCCCCGCCTGGACCACGTCCGGCAGGGCTACTCCACGTGGGACGAGGCACTGCTGCTGTTCCTGGAACGCAGCGGATACCGGGAGGAGACGTACCACACGTTCTCGTACAGTCCGATCACCGAGGCCGAAGGCTCGGTGGCGGGCGTGCTGTGCGTGGTGACCGAGGAGACGGACCGGGTCATCGGCGAGCGTCGCCTTTCCACCCTGCGCCAGCTGGCGTCCGAGCTCGCACAGACCCTCCACGAGGACCAGGTCTTCAGGGCCGTGGCCACCGAGCTGGCCAAGAACCCCTACGACCTGCCCTTCGCCCTCGTCTACGCCTACGACGGCTCGGGCGTACCCCGGCTCGCCTGCGCGGCCGGCGCCGAGCCAGGCGACGCGGTGGCGCCGGTCGTGCTCGATCCCGCATCCTCCCGGAGCTGGCCGGTGGAACGGCTCGTGGGGGGCATTGGCTCGGTGGTGGTGGACGATGTCCTGGAGCGGTTCGGGACTGCCCCGTCGGGCATCTGGGACGATCCTGCGACAGCGGCCGTCATGGTGCCGCTGTCCCGGCAGGGCCAGGCATTGCCTGCCGGGTTCCTGGTTGCCGGCGCCAACCCGTACCGGCAGCTCGATCAGGACTCGATCAGCTTCTTCGAGCTCCTCGGCGGCCAGATCGCCGCCGGGCTGGCCAACGCCCGCGCCTACGAGGCGGAGCGCCGCCGCGCCGAAGCACTGGCCGACCTGGACCGGGCCAAGACCGAGTTCTTCAGCAACGTCAGCCACGAGTTCCGGACCCCGCTCACGCTCATCCTCGGGCCGGCCGAGGACGCCCTCAGCGACGATGCCGATCCGCTGTCGCCGGCTCAGTCGAATCGCGTCGAGCTCATCCGCCGCAACGCCCGGCGGCTCAGACGGCTCGTCAACGACATGCTCGACTTCGCCCGGGCCGAAGGAGGGCGGCTACGCGCCGAAACTGAGCCGACCGACCTTGCCGAGCTGACCCGGGACGTCGCCCTGTCCTTCGGGCCGGCCATCGAGCGTGCCGGACTGACGATGACCGTGGACTGCCCTCCGCTGGACCGGCCCGTGCACGTGGACCGGGACATGTGGGACAAGATCCTGCTCAACCTGCTCTCCAACGCGCTGAAATTCACCCTGGAGGGCGAGATCGAGGTCGTGCTGCGGGGCGGGCCGGACGCCGCAGTCCTCTCGGTTGCCGATACCGGCGTCGGTATCCCCCCTGATGAGCTGCCGAGGTTGTTCGAGCGTTTCTACCGGGGCCAGCGGCATCAGGCGCGGTCCCATGAAGGCACCGGCATCGGCCTCGCGCTCGTCCACCAGTTCGTCCAGCTGCACGGCGGCACCATCGGCGCTACGAGCGTCGAGGGTTCCGGAACGACCTTCACGGTGACGGTCCCGTACGGGACCCGTGGAACGGCCACGGGCCCCGTCCAGCTCGATTCCTCCCGGCAGTCGTACCTGGAAGAGGCGCTCCAGTGGATGGCGTCCACAGAGTCGGCAGCCCCTCGCTCGGTGGCCCGGATCGGCCGGACCGGGGGCGCCCGTGTGCTGGTGGTGGACGACAATCCGGACATGCGGCGCCACGTGACCCGCATCTTGGAGCCCTTCTGGGACGTCTCGGTGGCCACCGACGGCGCGGCAGCGCTCGAGGCCGTCCGGCGCCAGCGGCCGGACCTGGTCCTGACCGACGTCATGATGCCCGGGCTGGACGGCCTGGGGCTGCTGGACGCCCTGCGGAGCGACCCGCAGACGGCCACGCTCCCGGTCGTCTTCCTGTCGGCGAGGGCCGGCGAGGAGGCCGCTGTGGAAGGCTTGGGGGCGGGAGCCGACGACTACCTGGTCAAGCCCTTCTCCTCTCTCGAGCTGCTGGCCCGGGTCCGATCCAACCTGGAGCTGGCGGCCATGCGCAACCAGGAGTCCGCCTGGCGGACCGCCCTCGTGGAGGCTCTGGACGAGGCGGTTGTCGTCCTTGACGCCTCCGGGGCGGTGGTCGAGGTGAACCAGGGGTTCGAGCGGATCCTGGGCTACCCCCGCAGCGGGCTCCCCTACCGGCCGCCGTTCCCGTGGTTCCCGGCGTCCGAGGAGGCGGCCGGCACCGCCTCGGAGATGGAGGCGTTGGCCGACCGGATCCTGGCCGAGGGCCGCTTCGAGGGCATCATCGGCCTGCGCCACCGAGACGGGCGGACCGTCCACGTATCCGCGGTCGTGGACTCGGTCGAGATGGCCGGCGAGCGGCGATACATTGCCGCCTTCAGGGACGTCACGGCCGACCTCCTGGCAGCCGAGCGCGAATCGGCCCTTGCCCAGGTGGGGATCCGCCTGGCCGAGGCGGTGGACGTGAACGAGGTGCTCGAGGCGACCCTCTCCGAGCTCCGTAGGATCTTCCAGACGTCCCACGCCGGCGTCGAGCGGGAGGCGCCAACCACCGAGGAGCTTGGGGAACCAGGTCGCCCCGCTGACGCCGGGCCGGGGGCGGAACCGGGGCCGACAGAGGCCCTGGCCCCCGCCGTCGACGCGGCTCGCCGCCGCCGGCAGGTCGTCATGGCGCCGGCCCCGGGCGAGCCCGAGAGCGAACGCGCCATGGCCGGCATGGCCGCCCCCCTCGACCCGGCAGGCGGCGCCGGCGTGGTCTGGCTCCGGTTCGAGCGCCCCCGGCCCGTGACGGCCGACGAGCGCTCCCTGTTTGCCGTCCTCAGCGGGTACGTCGGCCAGGCGCTACGCCGGGCGCAGCTGTTCGACGACAGCCGGACCGTCGCCTCCGCCATGCAGCGCTCGATCCTGGGACCAACCGACATCCCCGTCAACGTCGCCGTGCGGTACCTCCCCGCAGTCCGGCCGTTGGAGGTGGGGGGCGACTGGTACGACGTCATCGAGCTACCCGGCAACCGGCTCGGCATCGTGGTCGGCGACTGCGTCGGTCGGGGGCTCCCTGCGGCAACGGTCATGGGCCAGCTGCGCAGCGCCTGCCGGGCTCTGCTCCTGCAGGCGCAGAGCCCGGCCACAGTGGTCGCCTCACTCGACGCCTTTGCCGAGCGGATCCCCGGAGCGCCCTGCACGACCGTGTTCTGCGGCATCCTGGACCGCGCGAGCGCCGAGCTGCGGCTGTGCAGTGCGGGGCACATCCCCGGTGTGCTCGCCCGCCCGGACGGATCGGTCGAGCTCCTCCGCCAAGCCGGTTCGGTGCCCCTAGCCGTGCTCGACGGGGCGCTTCGCTCGGAGCTGGCGGTGCGACTGGAGCCCGGGGCGGCCCTGGTCCTGTGCACGGACGGCCTGGTGGAGCGCCGGGGCGAGAACCTGGACGTGGGCCTCGAACGACTCTGCCAAGTCACCGCCCGGCTCCGGGAGCTGGACCCCGACACGCTGGCCGACCAGGTCTTGGCGTCGCTCGTCCCCGGCGGCCAGGAGGACGACGTGGCAATGGTCGTCTACCACCAGCCGACCGGCTCCGGCGCCTTCCGGGCGTCGGTGGCTGCCCACCCGGCCGAGCTTGCGGGACTGCGCCGGCTCCTGGAGCCGTGGCTGCTGGCCTCCGGTGCATCCCCTCGGCAGATGACCGACATCCTCATCGCCACCGGGGAGGCGGTCAGCAATGCCATGGAGCACGGCTACCGCTACGACCACACCCGGCGGGTGAACGTCGACGGGCACGTCCGGGGGGCGACCATCGAGCTGGTGGTCAGGGACCGGGGCACATGGCGGCCGGCGCGTTCCCCGGACATCGAACGGGGACGGGGACTCCAGATCATGCGGGGGCTCATGGACGACGTCGTGGTCCGCACCACCGAGGGCGGCACCACGGTGATGCTGAAGGCGGAGGTGCGGGGTGCCGTCTGATCTGCGCGTGGAGAACCGGACGCTCGCCGATGGGCGCAACCGGGTGGGGTTCTCGGGCGAAGTCGACGCGACCAACGTCGCCCGGTTCCGGGAGTCGCTGGCACAAGCGAGCTCGTCCGGTCGCGTCGTCGCCGACCTGTCGAACCTCACGTACCTGGACAGCGCGGGCGTGGAGGTGCTCTTCGACGTGGCCCGCCGCTGCGCCTTGGCGGTTGTGGCCGGCCCGGAGTGCGTGGTGCGCCACCTGCTCGACGTGGTCGCGCTGGGAGCGGTCGCGACCGTGTTGGACGAAGCGCCCGCCTGACCGCGGGGTGGCGCGAGGCAAGCCGGCGTGCGACCGCCGTCAGGCGCCGGGCTGCAACAGCTCCGTGAAGCGGTCCGTCCCGACGTTGCCGCCGCTCAGGATGACGCCCGTCCGGCCGCCCCCGCCCACCTTCCCGGTGAGCACGGCGGCCAGGGCGCTGGCGCCGCTCGGCTCGACCACCAGCTTCAACCGCTCGAAGGCGAACCGCATGGCCTCGACGAGCTCCCCGTCGCTCACCACCGCCACGCCGGCCAGCAACCGCTTGTTGATGGAGAAGGTGAGCTCGCCCGGGCTCTCGACCGTCAGGCCGTCGGCGATGGTGCGCGGCGGGGCGACGGCGATCCTCCGTCCGGCTTCGAGCGACCGCCTGGTGTCGTCCCCGGATTCCGGCTCCACACCGGTCACCTCGATGCCGGGGGCGAGGTCGGTGGCGATGGTCGCCGCGCCGGCCACCAACCCGCCGCCGCCGGTCGGCACGACCAGGGCGTCCAGCTCGCCCACGTCTTCGAGCAGCTCGAGCGCGGCCGTCCCCTGCCCGGCGATCACGTCCGGATGGTCGTACGGCGGGATGAGCGCCAGACCCCGGTCGGCAGCCAGCTTGCCGGCGATGGCCGCCCGGTCCTCGGTGAACCGGTCATAGGTCACCACCTCCGCCCCGTAGCCCCGGACCGCGTCGAGCTTGGAACGGGGCGCGTCCTGCGGCATCACGATGACCGCGGTGGTCCCCAGCAACCGGGCGCTGAGCGCAACCGCCTGGGCATGGTTCCCCGACGAGAATGCGGCAAGACCCCGCGCCCGCTCGTCCGGATGCAACTGGGACGCAGCGTTGTAAGCACCCCGGAACTTGAACGCGCCCCCCCGCTGGAAGTTCTCACATTTGAGGTAGACGGGGCGTCCCGCGCGGTCGTCCAGCGTGCGCGAGCGCATCACCGGCGTCCGATGGGCGACGCCGGCAATCCTGCCGGCTGCCGCCCGCACGTCGTCCGCATTCACTCCGCGCCCCGTTCCCATTCACCCTCCTCGTCCCCGGCGAGGCTACCGTTCCCGCCGGGATGCATCGCCGCCCCCGGTTCGGGTAGGTCCTGGTCATGAAGTCGACGCGTGCCGATGCCGGGGAAGATGCCGTTGCGGTGCGCTTGGACACCCTGGTGGACGACATGGCCCGGGCCGCGCAGGCCATCGCCGCCGGCCGGCCCGAGGGCATCCACCGCTTGAGGGTGGCGATCCGCCGGGTGCGGAGCTGCCTGCGGACCTTCCGGCCGCTGTTCGAGCGGGCGCGATCCGAGGCGGTTCGGGGCGAGCTGGCTTGGATGTCCGGCGTCCTGGCCGAGGCGCGCGATCCCGAGGTGCTGGCCCGGAGGCTCGAGCGTCGCCTGGACCGGCTCGACGTGACCGAGCGCATGGGGCCGGTTCGGCCGGAGCTCGTCGGTGAACGGCGCGCCGCCGCCCAGCGGGGGCGTGCGAACGTGATGGCCGCACTCCAGACGGACCGCTACGCGCACCTGATCGACGAGCTGGCCGCCTTCGCCCGGCATCCCGCCTACCGGCCCGGCAGGTCCGGCCTCGATCGCCGCAGCCTCGTGCGGTGCGCCCGCAAGGAGGTCCGGCGGGCCGGGCGCCTCGCCGACCGGGCCGCCGGGCGCCCGCCGGGGCCGCCGCGCGACGGCGCCTTCCACGAGGTCCGCAAGGCAGCCAAGCGGGTCCGCTACGCGGCCGAAGCCCTGGCACCGCTATCGCCCCATGCGGCTCGCCGCCTCGCGTCTCGATTCGAACGCATTCAGGACCTCCTGGGCGAACGGCAGGACGCCGCTGTCGCCCGGCGGTTCCTCGTGGCGGAGGGCGCCCGGGTCGGGGTCCAGCCGGCGCACAACGGCTTCACCTACGGACTGCTGGCCGCCGAGGAGAAGGCGGCCATGCGGGATGTCGACGGGCTGTGGCCAGAGGCATGGCGGAAGGCCACCCGGCCAAAGGTCCGGCGATTCCTGGCCGAGTGACTGCCCCGGCACAGACGGCCCGTCCCCGCGTGCCTAAGCTCGCCCTGTGACCGTTCCGGTTCCCCTTGAGGAGCTGCGCCATGAGCTGGACCGCCGCGGCACGTTGGTCTACCTCGTCACGGTGGGCGACAATGGCCGGCCGCATTGCGTGGCCGTCCGCATCGGATGGGACGGCGACCAGCTCGAGGTCCGGACGGGGACGACGTCGGGGCGCAACGCCGGCCTGCGGAGGGACGTCACCATGCTGGCGCCGCCGCAGCCGTGGCGCGTGGGCAGCCCGATCGGGTCGGCCGGGGAAGCCGCCGGGGCGGACACGAACAGCTACAGCCTCATCGTGGACGGGGACGTCATCGCCACCGAGCCGGCGCACGAGGGCGGCAGTGTGGTGCACATCCGGCCTGTCCACGCCGTGTTCCACCGGCCGGCCTCGGCGCCCGATGGAGCTCCGGTGCACGACTGCATGCCCCTGGCCGACGGGTCGGCGGCGGCCGGAGACCCCGGCTGATCCCCGCGCACCGAGGTCGGCCGGTCTGGCCCGCATCAGGCGCCGGCTTCCAGCTCCTCCACGAGGTCGGCCACGGATCCCACCACCCTCGAGGGTCGGAAGGGAAAGCGGTCCACCTGCTCGGCCCTGGTCACCCCGGAGAGCACCAGGATCGTCTCGAGTCCGGCCTCGAGCCCGGCCACAACGTCGGTGTCCATGCGGTCCCCGACCATCACGGTGCTCTCGGAGTGGGCGCCCAACGTGTTCATGCCCTCGCGCATCATGAGCGGGTTGGGCTTGCCCACGTAGTACGGCTCGACGCCGGTGGCCCGGCTGATGAGGGCGGCGACCGAGCCGGTGGCCGGGAGGTTCCCGTCATGGGTCGCACCCGTCGGATCCGGGTTGGTGGCGATGAAGCGGGAGCCGGCGTCGATGAGGCGGATGGCCTTGGTGATGGCGTCAAAGCTGTAGTGGCGGGTCTCCCCCAGCACCACGTAATCCGGCGCCCGGTCGGTCAGCACGTAGCCGATGTCGTGCAGCGCCGTCGTGAGGCCCGACTCCCCGACCACGTGGGCGGTGCCGTTGGGTCGCTGGCTGTCGAGGAACCGGGCCGTGGCCAGAGCGGAGGTCCACAGGGCGCCGGTGGGGATGTCCAGGCCGAGCACCGCCAGCCGCGCCGCCAGGTCGCGGGGGGTGTAGATGGAGTTGTTGGTGAGGACGAGGAATCGCAGCCCGGCCCGGCGGAGCGCCTCGATGAAGCGGTCGGCCCCCGGGACGACGACCCCTTCGTTCACGAGCACCCCGTCCATGTCGCACATCCAGTGCTGGGGGCGGGGGCGGGTCACCCCGTAATTATGGACCGGCGGCCCAGCGCCGGCGTCAATCGTGGCTCTCCTCCGGCGCGTGCCCGACACGCGCGGTGACGGTCGTCCCCACGCCGACCACCGATCGCACCGACAACCCGCCGGAGTGCCGCTCGGCGATGGCCCGTGCTACCGACAGCCCGAGGCCGGACCCGGGGAAGCCTCGCTTGCGGGCGTTGGACGCCCGGAAGAACCGGGTCGAGAGCATCCCGATCTCGTCGGCGGGAATGCCGATGCCGGTGTCCTCCACCGAGATCACCCACACGAGCTCCCCCGGGCGGTCCGCCTCCCCAGGGCGGTCCGCCTCCCCAGGCCGGGACGTGGGACCGGCGCGGACCACGACCCGCCCCCCGGGGAGGGTGAACTTCACCGCGTTGGACAGGAGGTTCTCGACGAGCTGAGCCAGGCGCCCCTCGTCGCCACAGAGGGCCGGCCCTTGCGCAGCGTCCACCAAGAGCTCGATGCCCCGATCGTCCGCCTCGGGAGCGATCGTGCGGGCGGCCCGGTGCACGACGCCGGGGACGTCCACGTCGGACACGCGCAGCGGCATCGTGCGCGACTCGAGGCTGTCGAGCGACACCACGTCACCGGCCAGCCGCAGCAGCCGGTCCACGTTGCGCACGATTGCGTCCAGGCATGCAGCCTGCTCGTCGGAGACGACGGGCTCGAGCATGCCCCGCAGCAGCTGGGAGTACCCGACGATGGACGTCAGGGGGGTGCGCAGCTCGTGGGATACGGCGGCGATGGACTCGGTCCGGTAGGCGTCCAGCTCAGCCAGGCGCCGGTTCTCCTCTCTCTCCGAGGCGATGAGCCGGTCCCGCTCGGCTTCCGCCCGGGCCTGGCCCGTCACGTCACGGAAGGCCGACAGGTGCCCCCGGTTGACCCCATGCACCTCCACGGACTCGAAGTCGCACTCGATCGTCCGCCCGTCCACGAGCACCCAGCGCACCGCCTCCGCCCTGCAGCCGCTGGCTCTGATCTCGGCCAGGGCGTCAACGGCGTCCGCGGGCTCGGCCACCAGCTCGCCGAGGGCAAAGCCGGCCGAGGACAAGGAACGCCCGACCAGGCCGCCCGGGGCCGCCGGCAGCCGGAAGAGGTCCACGAACGCCTGGTTGGCCAGCACCACGCGTCCCTGCTCGTCCTCCAGGACGACGGCCGTGTGCATACCGTCCACGAGATTGGCCAGGCGCCGGTTGGTTGCTTCCAGTGTGACAAGGGCCCGCCGGGTCTCCGTGACGTCCCGCAGGTGGACGACGATGCCACGCACTGCGGGGTCGTCCACCAGGACGTCGCAGAGGGCCTCCATCCAGCGCCAGGACCCGTCGGGGGCACGCAACCGCAGCTCCAGGCGCTCGTCCTCACCCAGCTCGCCCACCCGGGCCCGCTCCAGAGCCTGCTGGGCCGCCGGCACGTCGTCGGGATGCAGGAGCCCGAACACCCCCACGGCCGGATCGAAACGCTCCTGATGGCCCAGGAGCCGGATCGCCGCCCGGTTTGACCACCGCCACGAGCCGTCGGGGCTGAGGATGGCCACAACGTCAGGTGCACGGTCGAGCACGACGTCAAGGAGGTGGGGGGAGGACAGCGTCCGCAGGGGCACCCCGTCGCCGCCGGGGGTGGCCCCGTCAGAGCCCGGCCCGTCAGAGCCCGGCCCGTCAGAGCCCGGCCCGTCAGAGCCCGGCCCGTCAGAGCCCGGCCGCTCGGACCCGGCGCCGGTGGCGTCGGCGATCACCACGAGGTAGCCCTCGAGCGCTCCCTCGGCCGAGACCAGGGCGACGGAGCTGGCGCGGCACCGGCGCACGGTGCCGTCCGGGGCGACCATGCGGAACTCGCCGAGCTGGCCCCTCCGGTCGACCTGCGTCCGCCACCGGGCGGCCATGGCTTCCCGGTCGGCGGGGTGCAACGCCCCATACCACGGCTCCGGCGGAGGGGCGCCCGGGGCTCGATCCGAGCCGGGCGGCCCGGACGCGCAGAGGTCCTGCCAGCGCTGGCTGTGGTACCAGGCGACCCCGTCGCTGTCCACCCCCACCACACCGAGGGGGACCAGGCCGGTCAGGGCGCCGAGCACCCGGGCCGCCGCCGCCCGGCCATCGTCGTCGCGTCCGTCGTCCGTCGGTCCCATGGGTGGTGGCTGCGCGCGGCCGGGGAGCGCAGGCACCGCCGGCACGAACCTTCGGCAGGCGACGTCGGCAGCCCGGGCGGGCGGGGGCCAGCATAGGACCGGAGAGCCGTATCCTGGGACGTCCACAACCGAAGGAGACCCCTCACCGATGACCACGCCCACGACCGGCGGCCCCCACTGGAAGGTCGCCGACCTCTCCCTTGCCGATTTCGGGCGCAAGGAGATCGAGCTGGCAGAGCACGAGATGCCGGGGCTCATGGCGATGCGGGAGGAGTACGGCGCGACGCAGCCGCTGGCGGGGGCGCGGATCACGGGGTCGCTGCACATGACCGTGCAGACGGCGGTCCTCATCGAGACGCTCACCGCCCTGGGCGCCCGCGTCCGGTGGGCCAGCTGCAACATCTTCTCCACCCAGGACCATGCCGCGGCAGCCGTGGCTGTGGGGCCTGACGGCACCCCGGACGATCCCAAGGGGGTGCCGGTCTACGCCTGGAAGGGCGAGAGCCTGGAGGAGTACTGGTGGTGCACCGAGCAGGCGCTGAGGTGGCCGGAGGACTCCGGCCCGACGATGATCCTGGACGATGGCGGTGACGCCACCATGCTCGTGCACATGGGCGTGGAAGCGGAGAAGGCCGGCTCGGTCGCCGAGACAGGCCAAGCCGGAGAGGAGATGCGGGTGGTCCTGGCCACCCTGCGCCGGAGCCTGGCCGAGGACCCCCAGCGGTGGACCACCATCGCCAACGGGATCCAGGGCGTGACCGAGGAGACCACCACCGGCGTCCACCGGCTCTACGAGCGCCAGCGCGAGGGCACGCTCCTGTTCCCGGCCATCAACGTGAACGACTCGGTCACGAAGTCCAAGTTCGACAACAAGTACGGGTGCCGGCACTCGTTGGTGGACGGCATCAACCGTGCCACCGACGTGCTGATCGGCGGCAAGCTGGCGGTCATCTGCGGGTTCGGGGACGTCGGCAAGGGCTGCGCCGAGTCCCTGCGGGGCCAGGGGGCCCGGGTGGTCGTGACCGAGGTCGACCCGATCTGCGCGCTCCAAGCGGCGATGGAGGGCTTCGAGGTGGTCCGGCTGGACGACGTGGTCGGCTCGGCCGACATCTTCGTGACCGCCACCGGCAACCGCGACATCATCACGGCCGACCACATGGCCCGGATGAAGCACCAGGCGATCGTGGGGAACATCGGCCACTTCGACAACGAGATCGACATGGCCGGCCTGGAGAGCACCCCGGGGGTCGAGCGGGTGCGCATCAAGCCCCAGGTGGACAAGTGGGTCTTTGCCGACGGGCACGCCATCATCGTCCTGTCCGAGGGCCGCCTCCTCAACCTGGGGAACGCCACCGGGCATCCGAGCTTTGTCATGTCGTGCTCCTTCACCAACCAGACGCTGGCGCAGCTGGAGCTCTACCTCAGGGCCGAGCAGTACGAGTCCAAGGTGTACGTGCTCCCCAAGCAACTGGACGAGAAGGTGGCCCGGCTCCACCTCGACGCCCTGGGTGTCCGCCTCAGCACCCTGTCGCCGACGCAGGCGGCTTACATCGGCGTGCCGGTCGACGGGCCGTACAAGCCCGACACCTACCGGTACTGAGACGGCGCGGGGCGGGGCGCTCCGGGGTCTACGGGGCTTTGGCGATCGCCACCAGGGCGCGCTCGATGCCCGCGTCGTCCACGTCGTGGTGGGTCACGAGGCGGACGACGCCGGGGGCCAGCAGGCCCACGAGCACGCCGTGGGAAGCCAGGTGGTCCACGAGGGCCACGGGTCGAGCCGAGGGGAAGACCACCAGGTTGGTCCGCACCGCCTCCGGGTCCAAGCCGGACGCCGGCCACCGTTCCGCCACCGCCTCGGCCAGCCGGCGAGCCCGGCGGTGGTCCTCGGCCAGGCGGTCGACCATGGAGCACAGGGCCACCAGGCCGGCGGCGGCGATGATCCCGGCCTGGCGCATCGCCCCGCCCAGCCGCTTGCGCTCGACCCGCCCCTGCTCGATCACCGCTGCCGGTCCCGCCAGCACGGAGCCCACCGGTGCGCACAGCCCCTTGGACAGGCACGACATGACCGTGGTGGCCGGCCCCGCAGCCACGGCCGGGCTCACCCCGGTCGCCACGGCGGCGTTGAAGAGGCGGGCTCCGTCCATGTGGACCGGCACTCCGGGGGCCGCGGCCACAAGGGCGGCCAGCACGTCCAGGGGCCACGGGACGCCGCCGGACGCCATGTGGGTGTTCTCCACGCACACGAGCGACACCTCGGGTTGGTGGTACTCGCGAAGGGAGAGGGCGTAGGACACCGACGGCGGGTCCAGGATGCCGAGCTCGTCGTCCAGGGTGTGGAACTGGATCCCGGCGTTGCGTGCCGCGGCGCCAGCCTCGAACGCCACCACGTGTTGGCGGGCTCCGGCCACCACCGCCGTGCCCGGCGTGCCCAGGACCCGGACGGCGATCTGGTTGGCCATGGTCCCCGACGGGACGTACAGCCCCGCCTCCTTGCCCACCAGCGAGGCGTAGCGCTCTTCAAGGGCGTTGACCGTGGGGTCCTCGCCGTAGCCGTCGTCGCCGACCTCGGCCTCCGCCATGGCACGGCGCATCTCGGGGGTGGGCCGGGTGACCGTGTCGCTGCGCAGGTCCACGATGTCGGTGGAAGCTCGGGGCGGCATGAGGGGATGGTACCGGCCGGTCCCGGGCCCCCTGCCCGCATCCCGCCCGGGACCGGCCGGGCGCCCTCGGGACCGGCCTGGGTAGTCTTCCGCCGGTGGAGGACGAGCGTTCATCCGACCCGGCGACGGCGCGTGGCGACGCGGCTGTCGACTTCTCGACCGTGACCGACCGCACCGTGATGGGCGTCCTCGGCATCGAGACCGTGGAGGCCGGCCCCGAGCGCGTCGTCATGCGCGTCCCCGTCACCGAGCGGGTGCACCAGCCCTACGGCATCCTGCACGGCGGCGTGTCGGCGCTGCTGGCGGAGACCGCAGCCAGCTTCGGAGGCTCGCTGGCAGCGCCCCCCGGGCACCACGTGGTGGGCATCGAGCTCAACGCCAGCCACCTCCGTCCGATGCGTAGCGGCCTCCTGACCGCCGTGGCCAGGCCGATCCGTGCGGGCCGGACCGTGCAGGTGTGGGACATCGAGCTCACCGACGGGGCCGACCGGGCCATCTGCCGTGCCAGGTGCACGCTCGCAGTCCTCCCTTCGCCCGCGCCGGCTCCGCTCGCAGACGCTCCGGGCACCTGACCGTCCCAGCCCGCCGCCGCAATCGGACTTCGTCGCCATTCTGGTAGCACCAGTGGTGCTATCGCCGGAGGCACTTGGTAGTACTTTTGGTAGTACTCCTCAGTGAAGGCTGGCGTGTCGTCCCTGGTTGCGCCTAGGATGGCCCGATGCCTCCGGTACGAGCCGACGATGAGTCGGGGCCGCTCGGGTTCATCCTGCCGCCGATGCTCAACGGCAGCGTGTCCCGCCCCATTGGTAGCAACGAAGGTACTACCGCTGCGGCCGACCGAGGTAGTACCAGCTGGATTACCGGTCTGAGCCGCCAGGCGGAGTCGCTGGGTGCCGCTGCTGTATGGGCGACGGACCATCTCTTCTGGGGCGCGCCCACGCTCGAGTGCGTCGTCACCGCCACCGTCGCCGCCACCGCCACCCGGAGGGCAGCCGTCGGGACGTGCGTCCTGCAGCTTCCTCTGCGGGCGCCTGCGGCAGTGGCCAAACAGGCGTCTACGCTCCAGTGCCTTTCAGGGGGGCGGTTCGTCCTGGGGGTGGGAGCCGGCAGCCACCCGCGGGAGTTCGAACTGGCGGGCGCCGAGTTCTCCACCCGCGGAGCTCAACTGGATGCCGGGATCGACTCGGTCCGGCGGGCCTGGGCCACCGACGAGGACGGGTACCGGCACGAGCCGGCCCTGCCGGCGCCGATCTGGGTGGGCGGCTCAAGCCGGTCCGCCCTGCGCCGGGCGGCGCGCGCCGCCGACGGCTGGGTCCCCCTCTTCGTGGACGCGCCCTCCATGGCCGACGCCATCGCCGAGCTGCGCTCCCTCGCCGTGGCCGCCGGCCGGCCGGCCGATGCGGTCACCCCGGCGGTGGTCGTCATGGTGTCCGTCGGAGCCGACGCCGCACGCGCAGCGGACCGGGGCTCGGCCTGGCTGGCATCGCTCTACGGGATCCCGGCCAAGGCGTTCGGCCGCCACCTCGTCGCCGGGTCGCCCGAGCGCTGCGCCGGGGCGGTCCGCCGGTACCTCGGCGCCGGAGCGGCCCACGTGGCGGTGATGGTCGCCGGGGACGACCCCATGGACCAGTTCGCCCAGCTCGCCTCCGCCGTCACCGCCCAGCGGGAGATGGCCGAGCTCGCCGAGGTGGGCGCATGACCGACCGTGGCTCCATCAGCGTGCTCGGCACCGGCATGTCCGACATGTCCCGCCGCGACCTCTCCCCCGAGGCCATGGGCCACCACGTGGTGCGCGAGGCGCTGGCGGACGCCGGCATGGAGCCGGAGCGGCTTTCGATGGTCGTCGCCAGCAACGCCATGGGCGGTCGGCTCTGCGACCAGGGGTGCATCCGGGGTCAGTCCTGGCTGCGCAAATCCGGCTTGGGCAGCGTGCCGGTCGTGAACGTGGACAATTCCTGTGCCGGCGGAGCCTCCGCCCTCCAGCTCGGTGTCATGGCGGCACGGGCCAACGGCGCTCCGGTGCTGGTCGTGGGGATCGAGAAGATGTGGACCGGGGACCGGGTCGCCACCCTGGCCGGCATCGAGGACGGCCTGCCGGCCGACTACCGGGCCGACATGCACTCGCGGTTTGACGCCAGCGACAACCCCGGGGGAAGCATCCTCATGGGGCTGAACGCCAAATGGGCCCTTCGCTGCATGGCCGAGCACGGGGCCACCTTGGAGCACTTTGCCGCGGCCGCCGTCAAGGCCCGGTTCCACGCATCGTTGAACCCCATGGCCCAGATGCAGGATGCCGTCTCTATGGACGCGGTGCTGTCGGCGCCCCAGGTGGCAGGGGTGCTGACCAGGCTGATGTGCAGCTCCTTCACCGACGGCGCGGCGGCATTGGTGCTGGCCCCGGCCTCCCGGTCCCCCCGCGGCGTGCCGCGTATCATCGCGTCCGTGGCCCGCTCTGGGAACGGCGAGATGGACTACCACGAGCGCCTGGCCGAGACCTCGTCGGCGCTCTGGGAGACCGGCGCTGTGGGCCCATCGGACCTGGACATGGCCGAGATCCACGATGCCACCAGCCCCGAGGAGATCTACGCGCTGGAGTCGCTCGGGCTGTTCGCCTCGGGGGAGGCCGGGCCGGCCACCCTGGCCGGCGAGACCACCATCGGCGGCCGGCGGCTCACGGTGAACCCCAGCGGCGGCCTGGTCGGCAGGGGCCATCCCCTCGGCGCGACGGGGATCGCGCAGGTCGTGGAGCTGGCAACCCAATTGCGGGGCCGGGGCGGCCACCGCCAGGTCCCGGGCGCCCGCACCGGGCTCGCCGTCAACACCGGCGGCATCATCGAGGGGGACGCCGCCTACGTGGGGATGCACGTGCTCAGCGCGGGGGACCGCTGATCGTGCGGGGCATCACCGTCCGGGGCTGCGGCATCTCGTTGCCCGACAAGGTGCTGACCAACGACGACCTTTCCGCCACCCTGGACACGAGTGACGCCTGGATCATCGAGCGGACCGGCATCAAGGAGCGCCGGGTGGGCGGGATCACCTCCCAGATGGGCGCCGAAGCCGGCCGGCGCGCCCTCGAGGACGCGGGCCTCCAGCCGGCGGACGTGGACGTCGTGCTGCTGGCCACCACCACCCCCGATGCGCTGGTCCCGGGCACGTCGGCCACCATCCAGGAGCAGATCGGCGTGCCCGGTGGGGCGTTCGACCTCAACGCCGCCTGCTCGGGGTTCGTGTACGGGCTCGTGGTCGCGGCGGGACTGGTGGCGGTCGGATCGGGCCGGATCCTCCTGATCGGCTCGGACGCGCTGAGCCGGATCACGGACTGGGACGACCGGGCGTTGGCCGTGCTCGTCGGCGACGGCGCCGGCGCGGTGGTCGTCGAGCCCGTGGATGGACCGGGGGATCTCTTGAGCTGGAACATGGGAGCGGACGGCTCGCTCCGGCACCTGCTCAAGTGCGACCACGGCGGCTACCTCTTCATGGACGGCAAGGAGGTCTTCCGCAAGGCGGTCCGGGTGGTGGTGGAGTCCGCCGAGCGGGCGCTTTCCGACGCAGGGCTGCAGCCGGCGGACGTGGACCTCCTCGTCCCCCACCAGGCGAACCTCCGCATCATCCAGGCGGCCTGCCAGCGCCTGGGCATCACCGAGGAGCGGACCGCCGTCGTCATCGACCGCTACGGGAACACGTCGTCGGCCTCCATCCCGCTCGCCCTGGACGATGCCATCCGCAACGGCCGGGTGCACGACGGGGCGACGCTGCTTCTGACGGGCTTCGGCGGCGGGATGACCTGGGCCAGCGCCGTCCTACGCTGGAGGGCATGAGCCCGAAGACGGCGTCCGGCGGCACCTCCTCCCCCACTCCCGCCGGAGCCGGCGGCCGGGCGGGCCCGACCCTGGTGGTGCTGGCCGCCGGTCAGGCCAAGCGGTACGGCGGCGTGAAGCCGCTGGCCCCGGTCGGAGTAGCCGGTGAAGCGGTCATCGACGTGCTGGCCAGCGACGCGATGACGGCAGGCTTCTCCGACATCGTGCTGGTGGTGGGGCCTGAGACCGGCCCGTCCATCCGCTACCACGTCGAGCGGACCTGGCCCGAGTCGGTATCCGTCGCCTTCGCTGCCCAGGCGGCGCCCCGGGGAACGGTGGACGCCGTCCTGTCTGCGGCCCGGCAGCTGGACGCCGCGCGCTCGTTCGGCGTGGCCAACGCGGACGACCTGCCGGGACCGGCGGCCCTGCGCCTGCTGGCCGAGCACCTGGCCGGCACGGATCCCTCCCATGCCATCGTCACCTTCCGCCTGCGGGACTCGCTGGTGGGGGAGGACCCCGTGACCCGAGGCATCGCCGACGTCGCGCCGGACGGCACGCTCCGAGGGCTGGACGAGCGACGCCTGGTGGCGCCCCGGAGCGACGGCCGCATCGTGGCCGGGGACGGCGTGCAGCCGGGCGAGCTCGACCCGGGCAGTCCGGTCTCGATGAACCTGTGGGGCTTCCGTCCCTCGATCCGCCCGGTCTTCGAGGCTGCCATGGCCGACGCCGGGGACGCCGAGGTGCTGCTGCCCGAGGTGGTCGGCGACGTCTTGGCCGGGCGGCGCCCGGTCCCCGATGGCGCCGGCCGCGTGGTGGTGCTGGCCGCGCCGGGTCGCTGCATCGGCGTCACCCACGCGGGCGACGTCGCCCTCGTCCAGGCGGAGCTGGCCGCCCAGATCGGGCAGGGAGAGCGCCCGGCTTCCCTCTGGAGAGCCGCACACCGGTGACCCGGCGGGCCGCGCCGGGAGGTGGCGGCCGGGTGCGGCTGCCATCCCGCCGGCCTGGAGCCGGCCTCACCCGGACCGGCCGGCTGTCCTTCGCCCTGGGCCTCAACGGGGCCCTCGTCGTGGCCGAGGCGGCCGCCGGGTTGGCAGGGCGGTCCACCGCCCTCCTGGCGGACGCCGGGCACAATCTGGCGGACGTGGCCGCACTGGGGCTGGCACTGGCCGCCGCCCGGTGGGCCACCCGGCCGCGCAGCGAGGCTCGCACCTATGGAAACCACCGGGCCACCATCCTGGCGGCACTGGCCAACGCCGCCGTGCTGGCCGTGGTCACCAGCGCAGTGATGGCGCTCGGCATCGACCGGCTGATCGCCCCCGTGCACGTGTCCGGGGGCCTGGACGTGGTGGTGGGGACGGCCGCGCTGGTCCTCAACGGCGCGGCCGCGATGCTCCTGATCGATCCGGGTCGGGACCTCAACCTGCGCAGCGCCCTGGCGCACGTGGTCGGCGACGCCGCGGCCTCGCTGGGGGTGGTGACCGCCGGAGCGGTGGTGCTGTGGGTCGGCCCCGCAGCCGATCGGGCCGACCCGGCGGCGTCCCTGGCAGTGGCCGCCCTCATCCTCGTCCAGGCGGCACGGCTCGTCCGCGAGAGCACCGACGTTCTGCTCGAGTCCACGCCCGCGGACGTGGACCTGGGCCAGCTCCGCCGGGTGATAACCGGCGTTCCCGGGGTTGACGAGGTCCACGACCTCCACGTCTGGAGCCTCTCGAGCAGCTACCGGGCTCTGTCGGCACACCTTGTCCTGAGCGGCCATCCGACCTTGGAAGACGCCCAGGAGCGCGGCGAGCGGGTGCGTCGGCAGGTCCGGGCCCGTTTCGGCATCGAGCACGCCACGCTGGAGGCGGAGTGCGAGCGGTGCGACGCGGAGGCGGCCGATCCCTGCGGCATGGACGACCCGCGGGGGGAGCCGGCACAGGCCACCGTCCCCGACCGGGGCCAGACGCGACGCGACCCCGAGTAACCGTCCGGCCGAAGCCGTCCAGCTCCTCGGGGCCACGCCCTGGCGACCCGCTGTCCTCGTTCCCGGGGCAGTGTCGGACAACCCCGGTCCCGACGACCCGGACCGGGCGGTTCCAGGAACCGCCGGCCCGTTTCGTACGAGCCACCTGTCCGAGCCCTCTCCCCCGCCTCTCGGCCGGCTCCTTGCGGCGCCTGCCGTTCCCATCGGTCGGCCTTGCGACCTTCCGTCAGGGCACCGGTTCGGGCCTTGCAGCCCTCCCCTGTCTCGTCCGTCGGTCTGCCTTGCGGCACCCCTCCGTCCGGTGGCGGGTTCGATCACTCGAACAATCCGTAGCCTGCGCCTCGGGTTGCCCGAAGGCAAGAGGGAGTCACAAAATCCCGAAGTTGTCCCCACAAAAGTTTCGGATGTCCCCAGGAGATCGCCTCCCATCCCCAGTGCAGCGTGACAATTGTCCCCAGCCGGTCCCCAGCGCGAGGCGCCCGCGCCGCGCGCCGGCCGCTACCATCCGGCCGCATGGAGGATGCCGGGAACGGGCCCGGGGACCGCGGGGCCGCCGGAAAGGTGGCCGAGGGCAGCAGCCCGCCCCCCGACCGCTGCCCGTGGGCCACGGGTCCGTGGCTCACCCCGTACCATGACGAGGAGTGGGGCGTTCCGGCGCACGACGACCGCCATCACTTCGAGCACCTCGTCCTGGAGGGTGCGCAGGCCGGCCTGAGCTGGCTGACCGTTCTCAAGCGACGCGACGGCTACCGGCGCGCCTTTGCCGGGTTCGAACCGGCCGTGGTGGCGGGGTTCGGTCCGGCGGAGGTCCGGGCCCTCATGGATGATCCCGGCATCATCCGGAACCGGCGCAAGATCGAGTCCGCTGTCGCCAACGCCGCCGCGGTCTGCGAGTTGCAAGCCAGCACGGGGAGCTTCGACGACTTCCTGTGGGACCGCGTGGGTGGCCGTCCGCTGATCGGCGCCTGGCGGCGGCCCGAGGATGTCCCGGCGGCCACGCAGCTGTCGGAGACCTTGAGCCGGGACCTCCGCCGGCTCGGGTTCCGGTTCGTAGGCCCCATCGTCTGCTACTCCCATCTGCAGTCGGTGGGAATCGTGATGGACCACCTGGTCGCCTGCTTCCGCCACGCCGAGCTGTCCGGGCCCTGAGGGAAGACTCTCGCCGGGAGGTTGTCGGTCAACCTCCGGCGCTGCTGGACGGCGCGGTGGACGACGGCGGCGCGGTGGTGGAGGTTGTGGACCCCCCGCCGGCCGACGTGCCCGCCCCCAGCGAAGACGGCCCCTGGAGGACGCTGACGTCGGACACCTTCCAGGACCCGGCCACCTGCGAGAGGTTGACCACCATGCGCAGGACGTCGGTCTGCGGCGAGGTGAGCTTGGCGTTCACGTAGAGCTGGTCGACCACCGCGTACACCGTTGCCTGCCCTCCCCCGTACCCCTGGACGTAGAGAGCCCTGATCTGGCCGCGCGACGAAGCGAGTGCCTTTTGGAGGTCCTGGCGGATGGCGGAGTTGAAGAACTTCTGCGCCTGCGTGGCGAACGCACCGGTGGCCATTGACGTGACGGCGGAGAAGTCCGCGTCCACGGTCTTGGCGTTGAAGTTGGTGAGGTCCACCAGGAACGACCGGGCGGCCGACCGGGCCTGGGCCTCACCGCTCTGGGTGCTGTGCAGGCCCTCCCACGCCAGGCCGAACCCGACGGTCCCGGCCAATCCCAGCACCGCAAGGACGGCCAGGGACGCCACCCCGGCACGCCGGTGCTGGCCGGGAGCCGGCTCCCGGCGGCCCCGCATCCTGCTCCGGCCCCGGGTGCCGGCGGCGGCGTCGGTGCCGGCGGCGTCGGCAGTCTCCGTTCCGGCGGCACCCGGCCCGGCCGCTCCCGTCTTCTCGTCCGTCGCTGCGGGACACTCGGACCCGGGGCCCGGAGCCGCGCCGGAGCCACCCACGACTCTCACTCCGCTTACCATCGTCCCCTCTTCTCCTTCCGGTGTCCCGGCATCCCTGCCGGGCACCTCCTCCGTAGACGGAACGCCCGTCGCCGCGCCCCCTTACGCCGAGCCCGGCGGGGCGGGTGGCGGCACCGGCGCCGTGCCGTTCCTCACGCCCGTGGCGTGGTGTGGTGCCGTGCCGTTCCTCACGCCCGGCGCCTCGTGCGTCGCCGCGATGGGCGGACTCCCCAGGCCAGAAGCAGCGCGGGCAGCAGCAGCCCGCCCACCGCCAGCAGCGCCGGGGTGGCGCCTCCCGCACGACCGCGGAACGACGCGGCCTGCGTTGTGGACGTGGGCGCCGGCGCGGGAGCCGAGGCTGGGTCACCGCCGCCCCGGACCTGGCCCTGTGTGGGGCCGGGGGCTTCCAGCACACCCCCGGCGGCCGGCGAGAAGCCAGGCTGGCTGGCCGCGGCTACACCCGTGCCCAGCTCGGTGTTGCACGCCGCGCCCGGCTTCACCGCGGGGACCGAGACCGGCGTGGCGTACGTGTCCCCCGTCTGCGACTGCGGCGGCAGTAGGAGCTGCGTCCGCAGGAAGATCTGATTGGGGTTCGCCTGCTGCCCGGCGGCCAGTGGCTTGGCCGTGCCCGCCACCGCCACCGCTGTGACGGCGTGGAAGAAGTACTGGTTGATCGACAGGGACGTGGAGAGGTTGGACAGGTTCGCCGGCTGGTTCAGGTTGGTGTCCAGTTGGGCGACATCGTGGATCAGGCATCCCAGGTTCGGCGCCTGGTTGGTGGTCAGCTGGCCCAGCTGGCCCAGCGCGCCTTGGCCCTTCGTGATGTCGCCCTTCAAATATGTCTTCTCCTGAGCCAGCACTTGAACCATGGCCTCGGTGTTGGCCAGCGCCTGACGCAGCTGCGGGCCGGCAACGCTCACCGAGTTCATCACCGGCGGCGAGTCGGCCAGCAGCTGGTTGAACTGCCGCTGGTACTGGAGGAACTGGCGGGAGAAGGCGGTGCTTGCGGAGATGATGGTGCGCAGGTTGCCCGACTGGCCCTGCAGCGCCTGAGCGAGCTCCACGAGCAACTGGTTCAGCTTCCCTGCCGGCACGTCGCGCAGGAGCCGCGTGGCCTCGGCCACCACCTGCCCGACCTGCACCGGAATCCCGCTCTTGCTCACGGGCACGACGGCGCCCGAGCGCAGGGGCGCCACCTGGCCCCCGTGGCGGGGGGTCAGCTCCACCACTTGCTGGCCCAGGTCGTTGGCGATGCCGATGGAGGCGACCACGTCGGAAGGGACCGACACGCCGTGGTCGACGGTCATCGCCACCTCGGCGCCGCCGCGCACGAGGCGGACCGAGGAGACCGTGCCCACGGTGACCCCGTTGAGCTCCACGGAGAAATTGGTTCCGACACCGGCCGCCGTCGGGAAGACGGCGGACACGCCGGTGGTCGACTCGAACGGGTTGCCGAGCAGTGCCACGATCCCGTAACCGATCAGGGCCACAGCAACCAACCCGAAGGCCACCAGGTTCGTCACCAGCCGCCAGGTCTTCACGGGCTACCCGCCCTTCGCACAGGTGCTGGCGGCTGTCGACCCCGAGCCTCCGCCCGGGATGCCGCACACGATCAGGTTGTTCATGATCTGGAGGAAGTTGCGGCGGACCACCTGTGTCATCGCCTGGTCGTGCTGGGGCAGCCACTGCAGCAGCTGCGCCAGGTCCTGCTGGTGCTGGGCCAGCTGACTGGCCACCGCCTCCAGCGCTCGCAGCTGGTCCACGATCTGGGGGTACTCGCTCGAAAGGATTGTGGCGCCCTGCTGGGAAACGCTGTCGAGCGACTGCAGCAGCTTCTCGAATTCGGCCGAGCTCGCCGAGAGGACCGACGCGGTCTGCGACAAGTTGGTGATGGCCTGGGCGTCGGGTCCCGATGTGGGCGCCAGCGTCGCCCCCAGCTGGTTGAGGCTGTTGACCGCGGTGGTGATCTGCGCCGTCCGCGAGGCGTAGCCGGTGACGACGGTCGACAGGCTGTTGAGGAGCTGGCGGAGGGTGGCGGCCTCACCCGAGAACCCCTGGCCCCCGGCGTTGACGATCGCCGCCAGGTCGCTCGCAGAGACTGCCCCGAAGACCTGGGAGCCGGCCCCGAGCACCTGCTCGACTGTGGGCACGACGGCCGTGTGGCCGATGGGCTCGCCGTTGACGAGGGGGCGCCCCGGATGCGGCGGGGCGGCCAAGGCGATGTACCGCTCGCCGAGGATGGTCGTCCGGTCGACTTTGGCGGTCACGTCTGCCGGCACGTGGGCGCCGGACTCGATGGCCATCGTCACCTTGGCCCGCCCCCCGTCGAGGCTGATGCCGGACACGCTCCCCACCGGGACGTCGGCCATCTTGACCTGTGCACCCATCGCGAGTGTGCCGACATCGGAGAAGACGGCACTGGTGGTGATCATGGCCGGCCCTGAGCTCATGCACCCCGAGAGCCCGGTGGCGGCGAGCCCGGCCGCCGCCACGCACGCCGCCCGGACCGCCCAGCGGCCGATCACGTCCTGCCCCCCGACAGGGCAGGCGCCGAGCGCCGCGACATGGCTGGGCGCGTGCCGGTGGATCGGCGGTGGGCGGGGCGCCGGTGCCTGCTGGCCGGGCGGTGCGAGCTGGGGCGCCCCCCCGGAGCGGTGGCGGGCAGGGGCGGGAGGTCCCGTGTGGCCGCGGCCACCAGGGCCGGGGCGGTGGCGCGGGACGCCGCCGGGGCGGTGGTTGCCGGCACGTGGTACGACAGCAGCCCCCCGCCTCCGGAGCCGCCCGACGTCCCCGTCCCCGAGCCCGTCGACCCTGTGGTGCAGGTGACGGTTGTGCCGAGCAGGCCACCCAGGCATGTCTTGCTCTTCTTGCCCGGTGTTGTCTTGGCGGCTGGTGTCGTAGGTGTGGCCGTGGTCGTGCCCGGGCCGGTGGCCCCTCGGCCAGGTGTCGCGGCCCCGGAGGACGGCGGAGCGCTGGACCCGGTGCTCGGAGCCGCGCTGGAGGGCGCGGCGGCGCCCGGGATGGTCGACAGCCCCTGGGAGAACAGCTGGCCGGGGGTGGGAGCCGTAGGCAGTTGGCCGGCACGCACGTCGTTGAGCACCGTGGGGACCTGGTCGATGATGGGGCTGAAGAAGGACGACGCGGGGTTGCCGCATGTAGCGAGCGTCTGGCGCTGGCCCCCCGTCAGGCCTCCGCTCCGGTTGGCCAGGATGCGCCGGCACACCCCGGCCAACCGGTCCCGCACCATGTTGGCCAGGATGGCGCCGGTGAGCCCGGTGGGCAGCTGGCTGTTCAGTTTGAGCCAGTTGTAGGTGGGTGTGAAGGCGCGACCGGCGCCGGCGAAGAGCGCGGCTGCCGACGACAGCGTCTGGTCCACGGCTGTGAGGTTGCGGTCCAGCGTGCGGCCCACCCGGGTGACCGAGCCCACGTCGGACTCGATCGGGACCAGGTCGGGCACGAGGAGCTGGATCAGCTGTGTGCTGGCCTGCGACAGCTGGGTGATCGCGCCCCCCAGCTGCGAGCTGTGCTGGGCCACGACCCCGGACACCGTGTCGTAGGCGGTGATGAGCTGGGTGATCTGGGACGTCCGGCTGTCCAGGGACCCCGTGAGCTGCGCCAGCGAACCGCTCAGCTGGCCCAGGTCGTTCGCCTTTGTCGCCAGCAGCTTGAGGGTGCCTGCCGCCCCGGCGATAAGGGTGTTGAGGTTCTTGCCCTGTCCCTGGAGGTCCTGGGCCAGATTGGTGATCAGGTCGCCCACGGCGTGAGGGTTGACCTTCTGGAGGGTTGCCTGCAGGGACTCGAGCAGCCGCTCGGTGGACACGGGCACCGCGGTGCGGCGCATCGGGATCGTGGCCCCGGACGGCAGTGCCGGGCCGCCGGTGTAGCCGGGCGACAGGTCGATACTGGGCTCCCCGAGGATCTGTGGCGATACCAGCGATGCCTCGGCTCCAGAAGGGATGGGGTGCCCGCGTGCCACGGCCAGCCCCACGACCACCTCGTCGCCAACATTGCGGACCGAGGTGACGGTGCCGACGGGCACACCCAGCACCTGCACCGAGGCACCGGGAAAGAGGCCGGGCGCCTGGGCGAACACCGCCGTCACCGGGTAGGTCGACGTGCCCCCGGCCGCCTCCACGCCCAGCAGGGTCCCCGCCACGAGGAACATGGCGAGCACCAGCCACCCCCACCGGTCGCGCAACCGGCGGGCGGCACCGTCCGGGCCGCTCCGGCGAGCGCCCGCCCCGCTGCCGTTCCCCGAAGCAGGGGCGGCGGGTGCGGCGACCTCCACCTCCTCGCGGGTGCGAGTGAAGATGGCCATCAGCGCCCTCCCGTGAGCGGGGAGAGGAGCTGGGAGAGGCCGCCGACGCCGGTGTTGGGCCCAGCCGCCCCGCCCAACCCGGCGGACGCCGACCCCGGCAGCCCGGAGCCTGCGGACCCCGAGCCCGCCGGCGCGCCGGCGCCCGTCGACGGGGCGGCGGCGGGTGAAGAGGCGCCGGGAATGCCGGCCGATGTGCCCCCGGACACCGCTCCTGTCCGTGTGGCGCAGGGGAGCGGTGTGCGCCCCAGGGTCTCGTCCAGGGCGGTTGTGAGAGCTCCGCAGGAGCCGAGGACGCCGGCGGTGCCGGTCAGGCCGGTCGTGCTGACGTAGATGTTGGACCATGTGAGCGGCGTGGAGCCCGAGTAGCCGATCGACGAGAACCCCTTGATGGCGCCCCCGAGGTACGAGACGGCCTGGGCCAGGTCGTACTGGTGGTGGTTGACGACCCCCAGGGTGGTCGCGAGGTTCTGGACCAGCGACTGGATGGCCGGGCGGTCGTGGCTGAGGAGGCCGTTGGTCTGCGCGGCCATGGCGTCCACGTTGTCGATGAGGTTGGCCAGCTGGGTGCTGTGGCCGGCCAGCCCGCTAGCCACGGTGTCGAGGGACGTGATCGCTGTGGCCAGCTGCTGGTCGTGGCGGGCCAGGGTTGTTGCCAGCGTCTTGGACGAATCGATGAGCTGTCCCACCTGCGTGCTGCGGTCGCTGACCGTGGTGGTGAGCTTCCCCAGCCCCTCGATGATCTGGGCTACCTGCGTCTGCTTGCCCTTGGTGATGGTCGCCATGTCCTGGACGAGGGTGTTGAGCGCCTTGGCGTTGGAGCGCTCGAGCAGGTGCCCGGCGATGGTGTTCAGCTGGTAGAACTCGGTGGGCGTTGCGGTGTCGGTGAGCACAGCCCCTGATCGGAGCGGTCGGCTCCATCCGCTCACCGGGCTCAGGGTGACGTCAACCTGGCCCAGCAGCGTCTCCACCTCGATGTCGGCAGCGGTGCGGTGGGGGAGCTGGACGCCGTGGTCGATCGTCATGGTGACGTCCACCTGGTTCCCGTCGACCGTGACCGAGCCGACCGTGCCCACGTTCACGCCGGCCAGCAGGACGGCGCTCCCTTTGGAGATGCCCGCAGCGTTGGGGAACCGGGCGGAGATCTGGTAGCCGGACTGGAACATGCTGCGGTTGAGGAACATGACCGCGCCCACGACCGCGACCATGACCACGATGGCGACTGCTCCGATGACCTTGGGCCGACGCTCGGTGAAGGCTTTCACGGCGCACCCTCCCTGCTCATGACCCGCTCCCGGTGGGGGCCGATCCGCCGGCCGGGGACGCCGCGCTGCCGCTGGCGGGTGCCTGCGCCGGGGGTCCGGCAGCGACGGTCCCCAAGATGGCGGGGATCGTGGACGGGCCTCCTGTTGCTGTGCCTCCTGGAGCCGAACCGCCAGCCGCAGGCGACGGCGACGCCGAGCCGGCCGACGACCCGAGGGAGAGCGGCGGTCCCCCGCCCAGGCCGGACCCGGCCGGCGGGTTTGTCGGCGCGTCGTACGTGCACGACGCCTGGTTGGCCAGGCAGCTGTAGACGGTCTGGACCTGGAACCACTGGCCATAGGAGGAGATCTCCACGTACGGCGCCAGGCCCGATCCCAGCGTGGACAGCGTCTGCGCCAGCTGGTTCTGGTGGGCGACGATCGCGGCGGTGGCCGTGTTGAGGTCGGTGATCGTGGAGTCGATCGTGGAGCGGTTCTGACCGACGAGGGACGCCAGGTCCCCGGCCACCGTCGAGAGGTTGCCCACCACCGAGTCGAGCAGCGTGTTGCGTGACGCCAGCGCGCTGGCCACCGTCTGCAGGTTGGCCACCAGCGAGCCCACGTCGCCGCTGCGCTGGGCGATGGCCGTCAGCACCTGGTCCAGGTTGTCGATCACCGATCCCACCTGGGTGTTGAGGGCGCCCACGGTGGAGGAGATGGTGGCACCGCTGGCGATGAGCTGGTCGATCTGCGCCGTGTCGCCGTTGATGGCCCCCGACACGTTGGCCACGAAGGCGTTGGCCTCGGCAGGGTTGATGGCCTGGAGCAGCGGCCCCAGGGTGTTGAGGAAGGTGTTGACGCTGGCGTCGGTGACGTCGTGGCTGAGCGGGATCGTGGCCCCTGCGGCAAGGAGCCGTCCCCGCCCGGTCGGGTACAGGTAGACGTCCTTCTGCCCGATCACGTTCTTCCACCGCAGCCCCACGTCGGTGCCCTGATCGAGAGGAACGGTCGTGTTGACGCTCAGCCCCACCAGCGCGTGCCCGTGCTGGACGGCTATGGAGCTCACCTGGCCCACCGGCACGCCGGCCACGTCCACGGGTGTGCCGTCGGTGAGCCCTGTCACCTGGGCCAGCTGGGCGTAGACGGTCCGCTGGGACGAGAACAGCGACAGGTTGCCGACGTGCACGGCCAGAACGACCAGAAGCACGAGGCACACCACGGCGAACACGAGGAACTTCCACAGCGACGACGGCAGCCGCCGGATCCGCCGGGCTGCGGGGACCCGGAGCCTCACAGCGAGCCTCCCAGCAGGGACCCGACGTAACCGCCGATCGAGCCACCCTGCCCGGTGGACGGCTGCCCGAGGATGCGGAACACCGATGTCCCCAGCCCGTTGGTCGCCTGGGAGATCGGTGTCGTCCCGCCGGTCGGCGCGACCGGCACGGACGGCGCGCTCGGTGCGGGCAGGGGGAGCGCGGTGGCCGGCGCGGCCTGCGCCGCGTCGAACGACGCCAGCTGGGCCTTGCATGTGAAGGGTGAGCCGGCGCCGGCCAGCGCCTGCTGGAGGGGCTCGAGGAACGACAACCCCGGGCTCGGCGGGGCAATGAGGTCGCACACCAGGGCGTTCACGTCCGAGAACATCACGAAGGTGTTGAAGTAGATGAAGTGGCTGCCTGTCGGCAGGGTCTCCTGGCTCTTGGCGCTTGCCACCTTGTACGCGTACCGGTAGGCGCCCTGGATGATCTGGCCCAGTTCGGACTGCTGGGCGGTGAGCACCCGGGCCGGGTTGGCCCCGGCGTTGAGCAGGGTGTCGATTGTGGGGTGGTAGTCGGTGAGCAGCCGGGCCAGCTCGGAGGAGAAGGATGTGAGGTTGGCCAGCAACTTGGCGTAGTCCGCCGCCTCCTGGTTGAAGGCAGGCAACGCGACGTTCTCCTGGCGGGAGAGGCCGTTGATCGACGCGCCGTCCGGCGCCAGGGCGGCCGTGAAGGTGCTGAAGGAGTCCAGGGCCGCCAGCTGTGCGGAGAGCGTGCGGTCGAAGTACCCCGCCAGGCTGGCGCCGGCGTTGATCGAGGCTTTGATCCGCGGCCCCTCGCCGTTGGAGGCCCGGGCCAGCTCGCCCACGACGGTCGCGAGGCTGGCCGTTGTGATCCTGCGGAAGAAGGGGGTCGCTGCTGTGAAGAGGGTGCCCAGCTCGTCGGAGGTGGCCGTCTTGCCCAGCACGGCCCCCGGGGCCAGGTCGCCCCCGGACGGGTGGGCGGGCTCGGTCAGTGTGACCTGCTCGGCGCCGAACAGGTTCACCGGCCCGATCGTCGCCTTCGTGGCCGCCGGGACCCGGAAGCCGGGATAGACCAGCATCGTGACCTTGGCCCGGTCCCCCGACAGAGCGATCGTCGACACCCGCCCGACCTGTACGCCGCGGTAGACGACCTCGGAGCCGGGCGCCAGCCCCTCGCCGGCCCGGGGGAAGTAGCCCGTCAGGCTGTAGTCCCCGGCGAAGTCCCCGTTGGCGGCCTTGACCGCGGTCACCACGGCAACCACCGCCGCCAGGAGCACCGCCAGGCCGACCGCCGCTCGCAGGAGGCGGCTCACCCGACCAGCCTCGCCGTGATGTTGACCCCACCGAAGAGGACCATCGAGAGGAACAGGTTCAACAGGACGACCACGATGATCGACAGCCGGATCGCCCGGCCGGCCGCCACGCCCACCCCGGCGGGGCCGCCGCCGGCGTTGTAGCCGTAGTAGCAGTGGATCAAGGTGACGACGACGGCAAACACCATCGCCTTGAGGAAGGAGTAGAAGATGTCGATCGGCGGCAGGAACAGCTGGAAGTAGTGCTGGTAGGTCCCGGTGGACAGCCCGAAGAACTTGGTCACGATGAGCTCGGTCGCCAGGTAGCTCGAGAAGAGCGCCGCCAGGTACAGCGGGATCATGGTGATCAGCGCGGCCCACACCCGGGTCGCCACCAGGTACACGATGCTGTTCACGCCCATCACCTCGAGGGCGTCCACCTCTTCGGAGATCCGCATGGCCCCAAGCTGCGCGGTGAACCCGGCGCCCACCTGAGCGGCCAGCGCCACGCCGGCCACCAGGGGGGTGATCTCCCGGGTGTTGGCCAGGGACGAGATGACGCCGGTGAAAGTCTGCGCGCCGATCTGCGAGAGGCCGGTGAACCCCTCCAGGCCGACCTCGGTTCCCGTGAAGAAGGAGATGCTCATGACGACGAAGAACATGCCGCCACCGATGACCAGCGCTCCCGGCCCGATGGCGATGTCGGACATGAGGATGCCGATCTCCTTCGGGTACCGCAGCGCCTTGGGCATGGCCCGCAGGATGCGGGCGTAGAAGCCAAGGTGGCCGTAGAAGGCGTCGAGCAGACCGATCGGGACGTCGACCGCCTTGC
>DAHUZE010000086.1 GCA_027306755.1 Acidimicrobiaceae bacterium
CGGCCGGTCGAGCGCCTCCGCCGCGAGGTGGCCCAGCTGGCCCGGCGCGACACCCCGGGAACCGTGGCGGTCCCGGGCACGCACGACGAGATCGCCGCCCTGGCCGAGACAATGAACGTCCTGCTGACACCCATCCACGCCGCGTTGCAGCGCGAGCGGAGCCTCATCGCGGACGTCAGCCACGAGCTCCGCACGCCGTTCTCCGTGCTCCAGGGCGAGCTCGAGCTGGCCGCCCGGCCCGGCCGCACGCGCGAGGAGCTCCACCAGGCGGTGCTGCGGGCGTCGGACGAGACGCACCGGCTGGCACGCCTGGCCAACGATCTGCTGCTCCTGTCTCGCAGCGACCAGGGTCACCTTGCCGCGGAGCGCCAGCCCACGGATATCGCAGAGCTGCTGTCGGCGAGCGCGCAGCTCGCCACCGACCCCGGGCGTGCCCCGGGCGTCAGCTGCCGGGTGGACGCGCCCGCCGGGCTCATCTGGGCGGTGGACCCCGTGCGGGTCCGCCAGGCAGTCGACAATCTGGTCGGCAATGCGCTGCGATTCGCTCCACCGGGGAGCGAGGTGACCGTCAGTGCCCGGGACCAGGGCACAGACCTGCTGATCAGCGTGGCCGACGGCGGCCCTGGCTTCCCCGCCGAGTTCCTCCCGCACGCATTCGAGCGGTTCCGCCGTCCCGACGCCAGCCGCAGCCGCAGTGAGGGGGGCGCCGGGCTCGGGCTGGCGATCGTGTCGGCGATCGCCGGGGCGCACGGGGGCTCGGCAACGGCCGGCAACCGGCCCGGGGGCGGCGCAGTGGTGTCCCTCCGGCTCCCCGGCCGGCTCGGCCCTTCAGCTCAGGGTGCCGTCCCCCCGGGCCCGAGCTCGGTGAACACCCGTACGACCTCGTCGAGATCGGGAAGGACGGACGCGTCGTCGGTCGACCACCGGTAGCGCACGACCCCGGCCGTGTCGACCACGATCGTGGAGCGCTTGGCCAGGCCGGTATGCCCCTTCCAGGCGTCGTACCGCACACCGTAAGCACCGCAGACCGTCCGGTCCCAGTCCGACAGCAGGGGGAAGTCGACCCCGAGCGACCGGGCGAACGCCTGCTGGGAGAACGTCGCCGTCACGGCGATGCCCAGCACCTGCCCACCGCATGCCGCGATCTCCGCTGCGCGTTGCCCCAACTGGGACAGTTCGCCCGTTCAGACGAACCCGAAGTCGAACACGTAGAACGCCAGGAGGGCCGGGCCTCGGCGCAGCGCGGCGTGCAGCTCCACGTCGTGGTCGAACGTGTGGCGAAGGCGGAACGCCGGCGCCAGCTCGCCCACGTCGGGTCCTCGCCCCGGTGATTGCAACGTCCCCACAGCCGTTCTCCCTTCGCCTCCTGCCAACGTGCCTGAACCCAGCCTCAGCCCGGATGCGAACCCTGCGGCGAGACCGCCTCCGCTCCGATCGCATCGGCGGCCAGCCGCAGCGAGCCCAGCACGAGCCGGTCCACGGCGAGGCGGTCGACCGTCGGCTGGTCCGCGGCGGCCGCCGCGGCCAGGAATGCCCGGATCTCGAGCTGCGGCCGCAGGGAATGCCGGAGAAGGCTGTCGATCTTTTCCCGCACCCGCTCGGACAACACCCCGTCGTCCTCCGCCACCGAGGTCACGAGTCCGATGCGCTCGGCCTGCGCCGCTCCCACTTCGTCCCCGGTGGCGGTCAAGCGGAAAGCCTGGGCGCGGCCGACCATCCTCGGCAGCCACGCCAGCACCACCGTGGGGGCGAGGCCAGCTTCGATCTCGGGGAACCAGAACCGGGCCGAGGGAGCGGCAACCGAGACATCGCACAGCGCCGCCAGGCCCACGCCAAACCCGGCGGCACCTCCGGCAACCTCAGCCACCGTCACGAGCTGCCCTTGGGTGAGGGCTCGATTGAGGGCGACCAGCGTGGTCGCCTGAGCTCGCAGGACATCCACCCCTCGCCCGCCGCGGTCCCGGCCGAGGCAGAAGTTCGGGCCCTCCGCCCGGAGGTGGAGGACGTGGCAGCCGTCGGGAGGGGCGAGGAGCACTCCGGTCAGCGCCTCGCACATGGCCATCGACATCAGGTTGTCCTCGCCGCGGTCGATGGTCGCCCGCAGCACGCGCCCGCCGCGTTCGAACGAGAGGGCCAGGCCTTCGACCGCGGGCAGCGTCATCAGTTCAGCCTCTCGTTGTCCCCGCCGTACCAGTCGACCCCTCGTTCGGCGATTCGGACGGTGACGGCGCGGACCTCGGAGAAGTCGTGGAACGATTCCCATCCCCCCTCCCGGCCGGTCCCACTGTCACGCACCCCGCCCCACGGCGAGGCGGGGTCGAGGCGGTGGTGGTCGTTGACCCAGACCATCCCGTGGGTGAGCCGTCCGGCCACGCGGTGCGCGCGAGCGACATCGCGGGTCCAGATGGCCGACCCGAGGCCGTAAGGGGAGTCGTTGGCCATGGCAACCGCCTCGTCCTCGGTGTCGAACGGGATCACCACCAGCACCGGTCCGAAGATCTCCTCGCGGGCCACCCGCATCTGGTTGGTCACCCCCACCAGCACCGTCGGCTCGACGAAGAACCCGCCCTCCAGGCCGGTCACGGTTGCCTCCCCCCCGCCGGCGGCAACGGTGGCTCCCTCTTGGAGACCGAGCCGGACGTAGTCCACGATCCGGTCGCGGGCCCGGCCCGAGATGACGGGTCCCAGGTCGGTCTCGGGCGAGGTCGGGTCGCCGATCCTGAGGGCTCCCGCCTGCTCCACCAGACCCCGGACGAACTCGTCGTGGACTTGACGGTGGACGAGGAACCGGGTCCCAGCGATGCAGGTCTGGCCGGCGGCCACGAAGCCCGCGAACGCCGCCCCCCGGGTGGCATCGCCCATGGGGGCGTCGGGGAACACGAGCACCGGGGACTTCCCTCCCAGCTCGACGGTGACCCTGGCGAAGTGCCCGGCTGCCGCCGTGGCCACGGCCCGCCCGGCCTCGGTGCCGCCGGTGAAGGTGACCTTCTTCACGGCGGGGTGCTCGGCCATCGCCGCCCCGGCCACTGCGCCGATCCCGACGATCACGTTGAGGACCCCGGGAGGGATGCCGGCCTCGTTGGCGATGTCGCCCAGCAGCAGGGTGGTGAGCGGGGTCTGCTCCGAAGGTTTGAGGACGACCGAGTCCCCCGCCGCCAGCGCCGGCGCCAGGCTCTTGGAGCCGATCATGAGGGGGTGGTTGAACGAAGACAGGATGGCGACCACGCCCAGGGGGAACCGCGTCGTGTAGGAGTGGTAGGGGCCGCCGAGCGGGATCACGTCGCTGCGGTCGGCCAGCAGGAGGGCGGCGTTGTATCGGTACCACTCGGGAACCCGTGACACCTGGGCCCGCGTCTCGCGGATGGGGCGGCCGTTGTTGAGGCTCTCGAGGGCGTACAGGTCCTCCAGACGGCGCTCGATCCCGTCGGCGAAGCGGTTCAGGACCCGCGCCCGCTGCGCCGGTGGCATGGCTCGCCACTCACCGCCGTCGAAGGCATCCTGGGCGGTGCGCACGGCGTCATCGACGTCTTCGCGCTCGGCGCTCGCCACCTCGGCGATGGGCCGACCCGTTGCCGGGTTGAGGACCCGTAGCGTGCCCCCGCCCCGTGCCGGCACCTCGCGCCCGCCGATCAGCATGCCCCGGCGCAGGAGCTTCCGGTCCCCCACCTGCGTCACCGCACTTCCTCCCCTTGTCACGGCGGTGGGCCGGCCGGATGGCCGCCGGTGGCCACCCGCGCTGCGCACAGGAACCTAGCCGACCCTCGAGCACCGCCGGCAGGTCGACCGCGCCATGGCGAGATCGAGGGTGTTGGCCGCCGGCCTTTCCTGGTCATGACCAGGTCGGCGGCGATCCCTGTGCTCACACACGTCCTTGCCGCCCCGGTCACGCGTAGGGTCAGGAAGATCCCCACGGAGGCCGCACTCGGACCAGATGCCGGGATGCCCAGCGCTGCGAACCGCTGCGGGCCGCAGGGGCCACGCTCGTGATCGACCTCTTCCTGCCCGCGCGCGACGCCAGCGCCGAAGCGGTTGACGCCCATGACCAACGCGCCACCGAGCTTGCCCGCTACAAGCTCGGCCGCCTCTCGGCCGACGACGCTGACGGCTTCCACCGCGTGGGCTGCCCGGCGCTCGCCGGCAAGTGCCGCTGCCCACTGCGGGCCGCCTCGATGGCGCTCGACCACTCACGCCCCGAGATCCTCTCTCCACCCGAGCATC
>DAHUZE010000088.1 GCA_027306755.1 Acidimicrobiaceae bacterium
CGGCCGGCGGCGGTGCCCCCCCGGGCGGCCGAGGTGGCCTGGCGGGTCGCAGGCCGCCGCCGCGCCGGGCTCGGCGCCGGCGTCGCAATCTCGAAGAGCTCGAGCCGACGCAGCTGACCACCTACATGCCCTCCACCGCACCGGTGCCCGACGGCGAGATCATCGTGGAGCGGGGCTCCACCGCGCGCGACCTCGGGCCGAAGCTGAACCGTTCGGCCGGAGACGTCGTCCGGTTCCTCCTGCTGCAGGGGGAGATGGTGACGGCCACCCAGTCGCTCACCGACGACATGATCGAGCTGTTCGCCGCCGAGCTCGGCGCCAGCGTGCGCCTGGTCGACCCGGGCGAGGAACGCGAAGCCGAGCTGCTGGCCCGGTACTTCGACGACGAGGACGACGAGGAGGAGCGGGAGGAGGACCTCCGTCCCCGCCCGCCGGTAGTGACCGTCATGGGCCACGTGGACCACGGGAAGACCCTGTTGCTCGACCGGATCCGCCAGTCCAACGTGGTCGCCGGCGAGGCCGGCGGCATCACGCAGCACATCGGCGCGTACCAGGTCACCTGGCGCGGCAACGCCATCACCTTCATCGACACCCCGGGCCACGAGGCCTTCACCGCCATGCGGGCCCGCGGCGCCGAGGTCACCGACATCGTGGTGCTGGTGGTCGCGGCGGACGACGGCGTGATGCCCCAGACGGTGGAGGCCATGGACCACGCCAAGGCAGCCGACGTCCCCATCATGGTGGCCATCAACAAGATGGACCGCCCGGACGCCAACCCCGACCGGGTGCTGCAGCAGCTGGCCGAACGCGGGCTCGTGCCCGAGGCGTGGGGCGGGGACACGATCACGGTCCAGGTGTCGGCGCTCGACGGGACCGGCGTGGACGAGCTGCTCGAGCAGATCACCCTGGTGGCCGAGGTGGAGGAGCTGAGGGCCAGCCCCGAGGGACGGGCACGGGGCACCGTGCTGGAGGCCAACCTCGAGGCGGGACGTGGCCCGGTGGCCACGGTCATCGTGGAGTCAGGGACCCTGCGGGTCGGCGATCCCTTGGTGGCCGGCGCCGCCTGGGGCAAGGTCAAGGCGTTGGTGGACGACCAGGGCGACCACCTGAAGGAAGCCCTGCCGTCCATGCCCGTGCAGGTGCTCGGGTTCTCTGAGCCGCCGCACGCCGGCGACGAGCTGCGGGTGGCCAAGGATCTTTCCACCGCCCGCACCCTGGGAGACGCCCGGGCCCAGCGGTTCCGCCTCTCGGGACACCTGCCCGCCCCGTCTACGGCAACCGGCGCCCGGCTGGAGGACCTCTTCGAACAGATCCAGCGGGGCGAGTCGGCGACCTTGAACCTTGTCCTCAAGGCCGATGTCCAGGGCTCGCTGGAGGCGGTCACCGAGAGCCTGCGCAAGCTCGAGCGCGAGGACGTGAAGCTGTCCTTCGTGCACCGCGGCGTGGGCGGGATCACGGAGAACGACGTCCAGCTGGCCCGGGCGTCCACCGCGACCATCATCGGGTTCAACGTGCGCCCCGACCGCCGGGCCCGGGACCTGGCCGCCGTCTCGGACGTGGAGATCCGGACCTACGAGATCATCTACAAGCTCCTCGAGGACATCGAGGCGGCAATCCTGGGCATGCTGACCCCCGAGACCGAGGAAGTGGTCACGGGCGAGGCCGAGGTGCGGGAGGTCTTCCGGATCCCCCGGGTCGGCGCGGTTGCCGGATGCTACGTCCGGGACGGCTCGATCACCCGCGGCACCAAGGTCCGGTTCCTGCGCGAAGGCGTTGTCATCTGGAGGGGCACGATCACGTCGCTGCGCCGGTTCAAAGAGGACGTCCGAGAGGTGCAGACCGGCTTCGAGTGCGGGATCGGCCTCTCGGACTACCAGGACCTGCGCAGCGGCGACATCATCGAGACGTTCGAGGAGCGAGAGATCGCGAGGACCTGAGTCGCGATGCCGTCCAGTCGTGACTACCCGCGCGCGCTGCGCGTCAACGAAGTGCTGCGCCAGGTGGTGGCCGAGGAGCTCGAGCGGCTGGCCGACGCCGACGAGCGGCTGCGCCTCATCACGGTGACCTCAGTCGACACCAGCGCCGACCTGCGCACGGCGACGGTGTACGTGGGCTCGCTGGACGAGCCCGCTGCCATCGCGTTGGAGGAGCGCCGGGGACAGGTCCAGCGGACCGTGGGCCGGCAGGTCCGCCTCAAGCGGACGCCCAAGCTGGCCTTCATGGCCGATCCGGCTGTCTCCGCCGGGGCCCGGGTGGACGAGATCCTGCGCAGGCTGGACCGCGAGCGAGCGGCCCGGGACGAGCGGTGACCGGCCCGTCCACCGGGCCGACCGGCCTGCTCGTGGTGGACAAGGAGCCGGGGTGGACGTCCCACGACGTGGTGGCCCGCGTGCGATCGCTGTTCGAGCAGCGACGGGTCGGGCATGCCGGGACCCTTGACCCGGACGCCACGGGCGTCCTCCTGGTGGGCCTGGGGCGCGTCACCCGGCTGCTGCAGTTCCTCACGCGGCTGGGCAAGGAGTACACCTGCGAGGTGGTGCTGGGCACGGCCACCGACACCCTGGACGCCTCAGGCTCGGTTACCGGCGAGTGGGACATGGCCGGCGTGACCCTGGAGCAGGCCCGGGCGGCGGCGGCCTCCCTCACCGGAACCATCGAGCAGGTCCCGCCCATGGTCTCAGCGGTCAAGGTGGGCGGACGCCGTCTCCACGAGCTGCACCGCATGGGCGTCGAGGTCGAGCGGCCGGCGCGCACCGTCCGGGTGACCCGCTTCGACTTGGAGCCGACGGAGCAGCAGGGCGCGCTCAGGGCTCACGTCGCCTGCTCCTCGGGCACCTACGTCCGCACGCTCGCGGCGGACCTCGGCCAGGCGCTCGGCGGCGGGGCACACCTCCGGGACCTGCGCCGGACCAGGGTGGGGTCGTTCGGGGAGGACGAGGCCGTTCCCGTGGCCTCGCTGGAGCCGGCGTCGCTCCGGTCGCCGGCGGAGGCCCTGCGGGACCTGGACCGGGTGACGGTGGATCCGGCGACTGCTGGCCTCGTCTCCCGGGGGCGTCCACTGGACCGGGTGCCGCTCGGGGCGACGGGCGAAGGGCCGTGGGCCGTGCTCGACCCCACGGGCCGCCTGCTTGCCGTGTACGAGGCCACCGCTTCGGACGCCATCCGCCCGGCCGTGGTCCTCGCGTCGCGCTGATCCGCCGGGAGCCGGCGCCGCCGCGGGCGCCGTCTATCCTCCGGAGCGTGCTGGTCCTGTCCCCCGAGGAGGCCTCCGCCGTCACCACCGAGGGCACGGCGGTCACCATCGGCGCGTACGACGGGGTCCACGTCGGCCACCGCTCCATCCTCGGCGTCCTGCGGCGAGAGGGGGGCGCCCGGGACGTGCCGACCGCCGTCGTGACGTTCGACCGCCATCCGGCGTCCGTCGTCCGGGCCGGCACGGCGCCGGCGCTGCTCACCGACGCCGAGCAGAAGCTGGAGCTGCTGGCCGCCTGCGGCGTCGACATGACCGTCGTCGTGCCCTTCGACGCCCGCCGGGCTGCCGAGCCGGCCGGGTCCTTCGTGGACGAGGTCCTGGTCGGCGCCCTGCGGGCCGAGGTGATCGTGGTGGGGGAGGACTTCCACTTCGGCCGGGGAAGAGCCGGCAACGTGGCGCTCTTGGCGGAGCTGGGTGCCAGCCGCGGCTTCGACGTGGAGGGCGTGCCCCTGACCGGCTCGGCGTCCGGAAGCGCCGGCGGCCAGGTGGTCTCCTCCACCAGGATCCGGGCCCTCGTGGCCGAAGGCGACGTCGGCCAGGCGGCCGTGCTGCTGACCCGGCCCCACGAAGTGCGCGGGGCGGTCGTCCACGGCGACGGGCGCGGGGCAAAGCTCGGGATGCCGACCGCCAACGTGGCCGTGGCCCGGGAGATCGCCGTGCCGGGGGTGGGGATCTACGCCGGCTGGTGCCGCCGCGCCGACGGGTCCACCCACCCCGCCGCGGTCTCGGTCGGCCACCGCCCCACCTTCTACGAGCCTGGATCCGCCGCACCGGGCGAGCCCCCGCTCGTGGAGGCCTTCCTGGTGGACTTCGAAGGTGACCTCTACGGCGAGCGGGTGGCGGTGGCCTTCGTGGAGCGGCTCCGGGCCGAGCTGCAGTTCGAGCGGGTGGAGGACCTCGTGGAGCAGATGCGCGTCGACGTGGACCGCACGCGGGCCGTGCTCGGGGTCTGACACGGCCGCTCCCGCCTGCTAGCCTGAGCCATCGGTCGCGGCGTTGCCGCGCCCGGATGCCCCGAAGGATCTCCTTCAACGAAACCACCGAGGTCTGGTTCGTACATGCCCGAGAAGCAGGTCACCATCGCCGAGCACCGGCTCCACGAGGCGGACACGGGTTCGCCCGAGGTCCAGATCGCGCTGCTGACCGAGCGGATCGCGCACCTGACCGAGCACCTGAAGATCCACAAGGGCGACCATCACACCCGCAGGGGCCTGATGAAGCTGATCGGACGCCGGCGCCGGCTCTTGGACTACGTCCGGGGCAACGACGTCGAGCGGTACCGGACGATCATCGGGCGCCTGGGGATCCGCAGATAGCACGTCGCCCGACCGACCGGTCGGGCGGCCGCACAGAGAGGCGGGCACGCCGCCGAGTCGGCTGCCAGTCGCCGATCACCAGGGGAACCGGGGTGGTCGACCACTGGGAACCGGCCGCGGACTGCCCCCATGAAAAGGAGCTCCGTTGGCCGAGGCCATCACCGTGTCGGCGCCCATCAGCGGCACCGACCGCACCATGTCGTTCGAGGCGGGGAAGCTCGCTCAGCAGGCCGACGGCGCCGTCGTCGGCCGGATCGGCGACACCGTCGTTCTGGCGACCGCCGTGGCCGCCCGCTCGGTACGGGAGGGGATCGACTTCTTCCCGCTCACCGTGGACATCGAGGAGCGTGCCTACGCGGCCGGCAAGATCCCCGGTTCGTTCTTCCGCCGGGAAGGCAAGGCATCGGACCAGGCGATCCTCACCTGCCGCCTGATCGACCGCCCCCTGCGGCCGTCGTTCCCCAAGGGCTTCCGCAACGAGGTCCACATCGTGGGCACCGTGTTCGGCGCCGACCAGGTCAACCCCCACGACGGAGTGCAAGGTTGAGCTTCTTTCATTCATTGTCTCAAGAATGATGGCGTCTGTCATCGGTGACAGATTCCTCATCAACAGGC
>DAHUZE010000090.1 GCA_027306755.1 Acidimicrobiaceae bacterium
CATCTCCGACTCCTGGCGGCAGCGTCCAAGCTCATCCTCGCTGACGAGGCACCGCCCGCATCTCGTCGCCGCCCCTGACAAGTTCCGAGGAACCGCCACCGCCGCCCGCGTTGCGGCGGCCATCGCAGATGCCGCTCGAGGCGCCGGGTGGACCGCCTCCCAAGTGCCGCTGGCCGACGGCGGGGAGGGAACGCTCGATGCCCTGGTCCGGGCGGCAGGAGCCGGCGTATCCGGCGGGGAGCGACGGTCCTGCGTCACCGGCCCGCTCGGCCAACCGGTGGACGCGGGGTGGGTGCTGCTGGGAGAGACCGGTCATCTGGCCCTCCCTGCACCGCTCGTCCCCGGAGACGACCCCACCGCGGTGATCGAGGCGGCGGCGGCGGCCGGGCGGGCGCTGCTGGCCCGTCCCACCGGCGACGACCCGGTGCGGGCCTCGACCGAAGGGGTCGGCCAGCTGCTGCTGGCCGCGGCGGCGGCCGGTGCTCGCCAGATCGTCGTCGCCGCCGGCGGCTCGGCCACCACGGACGGAGGCGCGGGCGCAGTGGCGGCCATCGGCACCCGGGCGAGGCTCGAGGGGGCTCGGGTGGTCGTGGCCTGCGACGTGACCACCGTGTTCGTCGATGCCGCCACGGTGTTCGCGCCCCAGAAGGGCGCCAACCCCGTCCAAGTGGCGCTGCTGGCCCGCCGCCTGGCTGACCTGGCCGATCGCTACCGCACCGACTACGGCGTGGACGTGACCCGCCTGGAGTGCTCCGGCGCGGCGGGCGGCCTGGCCGGGGGCCTCGCAGCCTTGGGCGCTCGCCTCATGCCGGGGTACCCGCTGGTGGCGGCGATCGCCGGCCTCGAGCGGCAGCTGGAGGCCGCCGACCTGGTCGTGACGGGCGAAGGGTGCCTGGACGCCACCACGTTCGCGGGCAAGGTGGTCGGCGGGGTGCTCGACGCCGCCGGGGGCGATGTCCCAGCCCTTTGCGTGGCCGGCCGGGCCGAGCCCGGCATCGAGCTCCGGTGGGCCGGGCGCCCCGCGCCAGTCGAGCTCGTCACCCTGGTGGACGCGGCCGGCGAGCAGCGAGCGGTGCACGACACGGCGTCGGTCGTGCACGAGGTCGTGGCTGCCCACCTCGCGGCACGGGGCGCCCCCGGCTGACGCCGAACGCCGGATGACGCCAGAGAGCCGGCCCGTAGGCCGGCTCTCTGTTCATCCGCTGTGCGCTGGGCGCCGGGCTCCGCATCGGGCGAGGCGACGATGGTGGGGGGCCGCTGTCTGTTCGCCGGCCGAAGACCGGACCTCCACGGCCTGTCCGGAACGCCTTCCGGTGCAGGACCCGGCTAGGTCTCGCCGCCACAGCGTGCGGCGTGTCACCGACCCGGCGGAACGTCCTCCCCGGTCGAGCTCTTTGATGTCATCGCAAGCTCCCTTCCCTTTGCTCGGGCCGGCCACTCGGACACTGCCCTCCCTCCTATTGTGTGCTTCTGAGCGCCGCGAGCCAAGAGCCCTCACCAGGCTCTTTGTCCGGCACCGGGCGGTGCATCCCCTGCCTGCAGCGGGCCAGCGGTGCAGCGAGCGCGTCGCCTGGATGCAACCCGGCGACGCCACATCCGCCGCTGCCACGCGCCGGCGCTCCCCTACGCTGGGCGCGTGCCCCTCCCGCCGCCGGACCGTGGCGGAGCGTGCCTGGTGACCGGCGCGTCCTCCGGCATCGGGGCAGAGATCGCCCGGGCCATGGCTCGGCGTGGCTACAGCCTCGTCCTCGTGGCCCGCCGGGCGGACCGCCTCCTGGCCATGGCCGACGAGCTGGTCACCGGACGGGACATCCGGGTGGAGGTCTTCCCGGCAGACTTGGGCGACGGGGAGGAGCGGGCCGAGCTCGTGCGCTCGGTGGAGCGGACCGGGCTGCGGGTGGACGTCCTGGTGAACAATGCCGGCGCCAGCACGTGGGGGCCCGTGCACGGGGCGGACAGGTGGGCCGAGCTCGCGCTCGTGCGCACCGACGTGGAGTCCGTGGTCGACTTGTGCACCTTGCTCGTCCCGGCCATGGTGGCCCGGCGCCGCGGTGCGGTGCTGACCACGGCCTCCACCGCCGCCTTCCTCCCACTCCCCCGGCAGGCCTCGTACGGCGCCTCAAAGGCCTTCGTGCTGTCGTACTCCCTCGCGCTCCGGGCCGAGCTGCGCCGGTTCGGCATCCCGGTGACCGCGTTGTGCCCCGGGCCGGTGATGACCGGCTTTGCCGCCGCTGCCGGGACGACCGAGCAGGACCTTGCCGGCGTCCTTCCCCGACGCATGTGGCTGGCCGCCCACGAGGTCGCCCGGGCCGGGATCGAAGGACTGGAGCGCGACCGCCCGGTGGTGGTGCCCGGACTGCTCAACCGCGTGGCCTCGCTGGCTGCGTCGGCATCGCCGGCCCCGGTGGTGGCAGCGATCGTGGAGGTGGCGCGGCGCCACGACGAACGAGCCCGGCGGCACTGAGACGCCAGCACACACTCGGGTGACCGCCTCAGGCCGGCGCGGCGCCTGCCGCCAGGCCGGCCTCTTCCAGGCTCTCGGCGAGGGCACGAAAGGCCCGCCCACGGTGTGACACGGCGTGCTTCTCCCCCGGCGACATCTGGGCGAACGTCCGGCCGCCCGCCCCATCGGGGACGAACACCGGGTCGTACCCGAAGCCCGAGCTCCCGCGGGCGTCGTCGGCGATGGATCCTTCCACTACGCCCTCGCGCCACACCTCCCGGCCATCGGGGAAGCGCACCATGGCGACGGAGCGGAACTGCGCCCGGCGTGCGCCGCCGCGATCGGGTAGGGCCTCCAGGGCGGCCAGCATCTTGTGGACGTTGTCGGCATAGGTGGCCGACTCCCCGGCATAGCGGGCCGAGTAGACGCCCGGCGCTCCTCCCAGCGCCTCCACCTCGAGGCCCGTGTCGTCGGCGACCGCCGGCCGGCCGGTGGCGTCGGAGATGGCCACGGCCTTCAGCCTGGCGTTCTCCACCAGGGTGTCGCCCGTCTCCTCCACCTCGGGAACATCCACCGGGCGGGGGAGCAGCTCCACGCCGCCTCCCCCGAGGATCTCCCGGATCTCGGCGAGCTTGTCCGGGTTGGCGGTGGCTGCCACCAGGACCAGGCGGGCGGCGGTCATCGTCTCGCCGGCGGCGGCTCGGCGAGGACGGCGTCTTGGAGAGCCAGCAACCGGGTCACGCCCGACTCAGCCAGCACCAGCAGCTCGTCGAGCTCCGCCCTGCTGAACGGGCTTCCCTCGGCAGTGCCCTGCACCTCAACGAACCGCCCGGACCCGGTCATGACCACGTTCATGTCCACGTCGGCCCGGGAGTCTTCGGCGTAGGGAAGGTCGAGCATGGGCACACCCTCCACGATCCCCACGGAGACAGCAGCCACAGCGTCGGAGAGCGGGTGCGCCGACAGCCGCCCGGCCTGCATCAGGCGGGTGAACGCGTCGTGCAGTGCGAGGTAGGCCCCGCAGATCGACGCCGTGCGGGTGCCGCCGTCCGCCTGCAACACGTCGCAGTCCACCGTCACCTGCAGCTCGCCGAGCGCCACGAGATCGCACACCGCCCGGAGCGACCGGCCGACGAGGCGCTGGATCTCCTGGGTCCGCCCCGACTGCTTGCCCCTTGCCGCCTCACGGGTGGCCCGCTCGGACGTGGACCCCGGGAGCATGGAGTACTCAGCCGTCACCCAGCCCCGGCCGCTGCCCCGCATCCACGGCGGGACCCGGTCTTCCACCGAGGCGGTGCACAGGACGCGGGTCCTCCCCATCGAGACCAGCACGGATCCCGGCGCAAAGACGGTGAAGTCCCTCTCGAACGCCACCGGCCTCAGCTCGTCCAGCGTCCTGCCGTCGGCGCGAAGGGTTCGGGGGTCGGGCGGAGGGGGGGCGGTCACGGGGCGAGAGTACCCGGTCACCACGGGAAGACCCGATTGACCGCCGCCTGCTCGACCGGCGCGCCGAACTCGGTGGCAGCCTCCGCCTCGAGTGCGGACGCGTCGGTGGAGGGGCGCCGGTGGGTCAGCACGAGCCGGCCGACCCCGGCCGCCGCGGCCAGCCCCCCTGCCTGGCGGCCGCTCAGATGGCGCCCCTCACCCTCGTGCTCGCTGGTGTACGTGGCTTCGCACAAAAGGAGGCCGATCCCGGGGCCGAGCTCCTCGGCCGACCAGTCCGGACCGGTGTCTGCCGTATACCCCAGGGCCGCCAGCCCTGCCGACCGGTCCCCGGCGGCATGCTCGATGCGGACACCCAGGGTCGGCGGACCGTGGTCCGTCGCGCAGAAGGAGAGGAGGAGCCCGGACCCTCCGCCTGTCGCAGGAGCTTCCACCCCGCGGACCGCGACCCGCCAGGAAGGCTCCACCTGGTGCCACGCAAGGGTGGGATCGCCGCCGAAGTAGGAGCGGTTGCGCAACCCTGGCGGGGCATACACCGCGACGGGACGGCCGCATCCCGCTCCCCGGCGCCAGGCTGCAAACGAGTCCACATCGATCCAGTGGTCCGGGTGCTCGTGGCTGAGGACGACGGCGTCCACGGTGCGGGGATCGGCAACAAGCTGCAGTGCGGCGAAGGTGCCGGCCCCGGCATCCAGCCACACGGTGGCCCCGCCGCCCCGGACCAGGTAACCGCTGCACGCCCCGCCGGGGCCTGGATAGCTGCCGTCGCAGCCCAGCACGGTCAGCGATCCACGGTCCCCTTCGTTGCCCGCCGCGTCGTTCCCCGCCGCGTTTCGCGCGGCCGCGTCTCGCCCGGCCACGTCTCGCCCGGCCACGAGCTCAAAAGTAGATCACCGACTTGGCCCGCTCCGCGACATCGTCCACCTCGCCGGTCCATGCACCGGTCGACAGGTACTTCCAGCCGCCGTCAGCGGAGACGACCACGATCACGGCCTGCTCCCCTGCCGCCACCTGGGCCGCGCACCGGGCTGCGCCGGCCACTGCCGCACCGCTCGACAGGCCCGCGAACAGCCCGACCTCGGCCAGCCGACGGACCCACTCGATCGACTCCTTGGGCCTGACCACGGTCTTCCGGTCCAGCAACCGCGCTCCGCCGTACTCCTCGAAGATCGGAGGGATGTACCCGTCGTCCAGGTTCCGCAGCCCGTCCACCTGCTCGCCCGCAGGGGGCTCGACGGCCCACACCTGGACATCGGGATTCCGCTCCTTCAGGTAGCGCCCGGCACCCAGCAGGGTGCCCGAAGTGCCGAGGCCGGCCACCAGGTGCGTCACCTCTGGGCAGTCCCGCCAGATCTCGGGCCCCGTCTGCTCGTAATGGACGGTGGGATTGGCGGGGTTCGCGTACTGGTAGAGGAACACCCAGGCGGGGTGGTCAGCGGCGAGCCCCTGCGCCTTGCGCACGGCCCCATTGGAGCCCTCGGCACCGGGCGAGTCGATGATCTCCGCGCCCCACGCTTCCAGGAGCTGCCGCCGCTCTGGCGACACGTTCGTCGGCAGCACGACCTTCAGGTTGTACCCCTTCACGCGGCACACGAGAGCGAGCCCGATCCCGGTGTTGCCGGACGTGGGCTCGATCAGCACCTGGTCCGGCTCGCCCGGACGGAGGCGGCCGGCTTTCTCGGCCGCCTCCACCATGGCCAGCGCCACGCGGTCCTTCACCGAGCCGCCCGGGTTGGCGCCTTCCAGCTTCACCAGGATGCGCACATCGGGATTGGGGCTCAGCTGGCTGACCTCAACCAGCGGCGTGTCGCCGATCAGGTCGAGGACGCTCTGGTGGGAGGCCATGAGGCGGGCTGCGGGGCTCAGCCGCCGGCCACGGCGGGGAGCAGGGAGATCTCGTCCCCGTCCTTGACGGGGGTGTCCAGGTCGGACAGGTACCGCACGTCGTCGTCGATGACGTACACGTTCACGAACCTGTGCAGCGTCCCGTCGCCGTTCAGCAGTTGCCCGGACATGCCGGGAAACTCGTGCACGAGGCGGTCCAGCACGTCCTTGATGGTCGATCCCTCGACCGTGACGCTGGAACGTCCCCCGGCCTGTGAGCGAAGGACAGTCGGCAGGCGAACGTCGACAGCCACAGCACCTCCCGGAGTCGTCGGACCGGAACCGAGGTCGGCCCGGATTGTTGACCGTATCGGTCTGGATTCTAACGGCCGATCCGGACAGGGCGACCGGGGATCGCAGCACCGGGCGCCCGCTCGCTCGATGCGGGGCGGCCGGCTGGGTGCGGGGGGCCTGGGTGCGGGAACAGGACCGGGGACCCAGTAGGACCGGGGCGCCGGCAGGACCGGGGCGGGGCGCCGGTCAGACGGCCACGGCCACCGCGGACTGACCCAGCACGATGACCGACTCCTCGTCCACGCGGCCGGCGGCGATCCGGTAGCTCCGAACCATCGGCGAGGTGTCACGCAGGGACACCACCACGTAATGCCACGCCGGGTCCGGCGCCTGGTCGATGTCCGTGGGCGAAGGATAGGCGTCGGTGTGGGTGTGGGAGTGGAACACCCCGATGAGCTGGATCCCAGCGCGCTCGGCATCCCGGTCGGCACGCAGGAGATCGGCGGAGTCGACCGTGTAGACACGGGCCGAGGCAGCGGAGTTCCTGGTCGGGTAGCAACGCTCGACCGTTCCGCTCTGGGCATCGCCGGCCAGGACACCGCAGGCCTCGTCCGGGAGTCCGGTGATGCAGTGGCCCACCATCTGCAGGTAGAGATCTCGGGGAAGGCGCAGCATTGTCCGGATCGTACCGCCCGCACGCTGGGCCAACGCGGATGCGGAGGTACCCAACCCGCACATCCGCCCCGAGCTCCAGGGTGCAGCCGACGAAATGACCGGGCTTCGCTCACGGGGCGGGCACGGGCAGCTGCGGCGAGGCCGTAGCCTCTCTGTGCCATGGCCAGGGCACGGAAGATTGCGGCCAAGCGGGCGGCGGCCCGAGAGGCACGGACCGGCGACCGGACGGTGGCCACCAACCGGCGCGCCCGTCACGACTACGACATCCTCGACACCCTCGAGTGCGGCATCGTCCTCCAGGGCAGCGAGGTGAAGTCGCTGCGCGAGGGCAAAGCCCAGATGGCAGACGCCTACGCAAGGGTGGACGACGGGGAGCTGTGGCTCTTCGGCCTCCACGTCCCTCCCTGGCAGTTTGCCGCCGGCTGGGGGGCCCACGACCCGGACCGGAAACGAAAGCTGCTCGTCCACCGCGAGGAGATCGACGAGCTGATGGGCAAGAGCCAGCAGCAGTCGCTGACGATGGTCCCGCTGTCCCTGTACTTCCACGACGGGAGGGCCAAGGTGCAGCTGGCCCTGGCCCGGGGCCGGCGCCTCTACGACAAGCGCCAGGCGATCTTGAGCCGCGATGCCGAGCGGGAGGCGGCCAGGGCCATCCGCAGCGCCCAGCGATGGGGGTCCGCTGGCTGACGCTGGCCGGGGCGCGGGTGTCGGTGCCGGCCGGCGGGTGGCGGAGCTGGCCGGGGCGCGGGTGTCGGTGCCGGGTGGCCGAGCCGGCCGGCGGGTGTCGGCCGGGTGCTGGGTGCCGGGCGGAGCGGGGCGTGCACCATCGAGCCCGGCGGTACACTGGCAATGCCGGTCAACAGGCTGGCACTACGAACAACCCGGGGGTGAATGGTATCGACTCCGGTCGTCGAGTCGGGAGAAGCGAGCCGTGGTCTCCGGAGCCACGTTAAAGAGCCGGAACACAAAACAAACGCCGAGCCTCAGCTCGCGCTCGCTGCCTAAACAGTAGCGACGTCTGTCCAGTCTCAGCCCTACGGGCTGGTAGCGGGCGTCATCAAGTAGGGCTTACCCGGTCGCCATTCCGACAGGAGACCGGGGACATCTCAGTCGGATACGGGGCGCCGTCGTTGCCGGCGGCAGCGGCGCCTCCGACAATCTCCTGCCGGCTGCGCTCGGAGAAGGCCCGATAAGAAGCCGGAGGACGCGGGTTCGATTCCCGCCACCTCCAAGGATGCTCAGGCAGACGCGTGAGCCTCCCTGGAGGTGCGCCATCATCCACGTAGCGGTCGTAGATCGTGCGCGCCCACGCGATGGCGTCGCTGACGCGGAT